>NZ_JBGORW010000007.1 GCF_041538065.1 Leptotrichia hongkongensis
ATGAAAGGTTTCTCCTTAATGTGGTTTGGTAGATTTACATTATATCAGAAACCTTTCTTTTTTTGTATATGCTTGTCACATATGTATTATCTCACAACATTCTTTTCTTAGTTCTGTTTTTATTATACCATATTTTTTTTGAAATTTTATTATATAAAAAAATTATTTTCTGTATTGATAAATTAATATAATCTTGACTTATATTGTTTTATTTAGGGATTATATTGAATTTGAAAAATAAAAATTGTTGCAAATAAATGAAAAAAGGTATAAAATATATCCACACTTTTGTAAAATTGAATAAATTTTGAATTTAAATTGGATTTTGAAGTGGATTTTTGTGGGAAGGAAAAAATGAAGAAAGTAGTTATTGGGCTTACAGGTGGAATTGGAACAGGAAAAAGTACAGTTAGTCAAATTTTAAAAGAAAAAAATTTTCCAGTTATTGATTTAGACGTAATTTCTCATGAAGTTATTAAATTTCCTAAGGTTGTGGAAAAAATTGTAGAAAATTTTGGTAAAGAAGTCTTAGAATATAATAATACTGGAAATTGGATTATTTCACGTGAAAAATTAGGAAGAGTTATTTTTGGAAATAGAGAAAAAAGAGTTATTTTAAATTCTATTATGCATCCAGAGATTTTACATATCATGCGAGAAAAAATTCTGGAATGTAAAAAAGAAAATAAAATTATTTTTGTGGAAATTCAGCTTCTTTTTGAAGTTCAATGGGAAAAGGAATTTGATTACATTTTGCTAGTAAGTGCAGAAAAAGAAACGCAGATTAAACGCATTTTATCTAGGGATAAGCGTAGTAAAGAAGAGGCTTTGAGTATTATAAATTCACAAATGCCTTTGGATGAAAAAAAGAAAATAAGTGACTATGTTATTGAAAATGACGGAAATATTCAAGATTTGGAAAGAAAAATTGATGGATTTTTGAAAAAAATAGAATTTGAAAATAAAATGGAAAAAATTGAATGATTATGAATTATACTCGAACCCATTTAAAATTGAACTGATAGAAATTATATAATTTAGGATTTGAGTAAAATAGTCATAATTTTTGAGTTCTGTTTTAAACCAGTTTTACAATAACTATTGAAAAACCCTATTATAAAAATTTATTCTCATTTTTAAATGGGGTATTAGTATTAAATAAATTTATTTTAAATATATTATTCAAAATTTGTAAAAGTATAAATAATTTAAAAATTAAGAGGTGAAAAAATGAAAAAAGTATTTATAATATTGGGGATATTTTTAGTGGTGCTTATAGGTTGGCTTTCTGTACCATTTAATATTCTTGTCATAGGAGTAGATGCGTATGCTAATCAGCCAACAGAAGGTTCTCGGAGCGATGGGCTAGTTGTTATAAGGGTTGTGCCTTATCTGGCACAGGTAAAAATGATTTCGATTCCGCGTGACACATATGCAGAGATTCCTTGTGAAAATTATAAGCAGGATAAAATCACGCATTCACATCACTTTGGCGGTGTGCAATGTACAATTGATGCTGTGGAAAACTTTCTTGATACTAAAATTAATTATCATGTAAGATTTAGATTTGAAGATGTTATGAATTTGACTAATTTGATTGATGGAGTCGATGTTGTTTCAAATCACACTTTTGATCAAGACTATTTTGATCAGGAAGTATTTCATTTTAATCAAGGTCAAGTTTATAATTTAAGAGGGAGAATGGCACTTGCCTATACAAGACATAGAAAAAGTGATACAGCCTTTAAGCGTGATGAACGTCAAAGACAGGTTATTCAGGGAATTGTGAAAAAATTAGTCGCACCATCCGGATGGAAATATATTCCAGAAGTTTATGGATATGCAAAAGAAAAGATGGATATTGCAGTAAATCCAATTAAAGGATTATCAGTATTGCCAGCATTTTTACTAAACAAAAAAATTGAGCAGTATGAAATAACTGGGGATGGAAGAATGATTAATAGAATCTGGTACTTTATTCCTGAAGAAACTTCGTTGGAAAATGCAAAAAATGAGTTTAAAAATTAGAAAAATAAAAAAGAGGTGAAGCATGGAAATAAGCAAGTCAGAATTTGTGAAATCAGCAGTTGTGGAAAAAGATTATCCGGAATTCAATAACACTGTGGAATTTTCTTTTATTGGAAGATCAAATGTGGGAAAATCTTCACTAATAAATTCACTTACAAAAAGAAAAAATTTGGCAAGAACGAGTAAAACGCCAGGAAGAACACAGTTAATCAATTATTTTTTGATAAATAACAAGATTCATTTTGTAGATTTGCCAGGATACGGATTTGCTAAAGTGCCTGAGGCTGTGAAAAGGAATTGGGGGAAAACAATAGAAAGCTATCTTGTTTCAAATCGTGAAAAAGTAGTTTTTTTATTGCTGGATTTGCGTAGAGTTCCATCAAATGAGGATATGGAAATGTTAAAATGGTTAGAACATTTTGAAATTGAATATTATATAATATTTACAAAAGCTGATAAATTGTCAAACAATGAAAAATTTAAGCAGTTAAAGGAAATCAGGAAAAAACTTGTATTTAAAAATGAAGATGTATTTTTTTATTCTTCATTAAAAAATACTGGAAGAAAAGAGTTGCTTGATTTCATAGAAGAACGGATTAATGAGAAAAAATAAGAAAACAAAGAGATATAAAAATGTGTAATTACTCAGTTTTATTTGAATAGTTACACATTTTTTGTTTTGCCAAATTGTAAAAAAAATCAAATTTAATTTTTAAGTATCCATTTTAAAAACTTTTGTAATTTTACAGAAAATAAATTTAATTTCATAAATTTTCTGATTTTATACTCGAACCCATTTAAAATTGAACTGCTAGAAATTATATAATTTAGGGTTTGAATAAAATAGTCATAATTTTTGAGTTTTGTTTTAAACTAGTTTTACTATGCTATTTTACAAGTATTAAGACTGCTTATTATTGAAAAATTCTTTTTAATAAGTTTAGTGCTATTTATTTTCGGCGATAATTTAGTGCCTCCAATAAATGTTCTTTTTTTATATTTTCTTCACCATCTAAATCTGCTATTGTTCTGGATACCTTCAAGATTTTATCAAACATTCTGACTGACAATTTTAAATTATCAATGGCAGATTTCATAATTTCTTCGCTTTCTTCATCTATTTTGCAATATTTATTTAACTGTTTCTTATTCATATCTCTATTTAGAGTATTTGAATTAAAACGTTGTTTTTGTACTTCACGAGCTTTTATAACTCTTTTTTGAATTTCTTTGGATTTTTCTGATAGAGATTCATCAAAAATTTCATCTTTTTTTAACTGATGCATTTCTACGTATAAATCCATTCTGTCGAGAAGTGGACCTGAAAATTTTTTCTGATAACGTTTAATTTCTTTTAGACTGTCGTTACATAGTGGGTTATCAGGGAAATATCCGCTTGGAGTAGGATTTGAAGCAGTTATTGTAATATTTTTTACTGGATAGGTTACACTTAGGTTTGCTCTTGAAATAACGATTTTTCCATCTTCCAAAGGCTGTCTTAACGTTTCCAATGTTTTTCCTTCAAACTCTCCAATTTCATCTAAAAATAATATCCCATTTAATGCCAGCGTAATTTCTCCGACTCTATTTGCACCACCTACTAGAGCCACTTGTGTAGCTGAATAGTGTGGAGCTCTAAATGGACGGTTACGTATTATTGGTTCACTTTGGCTTAACATCCCTGAAATACTGTAAATTTTTGTTGTTTCGATTATTTCTTCTTCGGTCATGTCAGGTAAAATTGTGTTAAATCTTTTTGCAAGCATTGATTTACCTGAACCAGGATCGCCTATTAGAAATACATTGTGTCCACCAGCGGCTGCAATTTCTAAAGCCCTTTTTGCAAGTAATTGCCCTTTTACATCTGAAAAATCAATAGTCTCGTCTAAGTTTTCATCTTTTTCCAATTTTGAAGTATTCATCTCGACAGCTTTTTTACACAATGTTTCCACATCAGTTTTTCCCTCCAGAAAATCTAGCAATTCTGCTATTTCATCAACAGGGATAATTTCCACACCTGAAATTAATTTTGCTTCATTATAATTTTCCATTGGGACAACAACACCTTTAAAATCTGTTTCTTTTGCTAAAATTGTGGCGTTTATTGCTCCATTTATTGATTTTATCTTTCCATTTAGGGAAATTTCTCCTAAAATTAGATACTTTTTTAATATTTCTATATTTGAAATATGCCCTGTATTAGCAAGTATTCCCAAAAATATGCTTAAGTCGAAATGACTGCCTTTTTTTCTGATATTTGCAGGTGATAAATTCACCAGCACACGTCTGACAGGAAATTCAAACCCCACATTCTTAAAACAACTCCTAATTCGCTCCTTGCTTTCAGAAATCGCCTGATCTCCCATTCCAACTATATTAAATACAGGCAGCCCTCTGGATAAATCAACCTCTACTTCCACAACATAAGTATCTACACCCATATAGCTGCAACTAAATAAACTTATTGCCATAACCCCACCTTTTTAATTTTTTATTAATAATTAATTATAACATTTTTTATATATTTTGTAAATAAAAAAGAGAAAATCTTTTTACAGATTTTCTCTAAATATATGTAATAGGTAATTTTAATGACTTTGTAAAGATTTTTAATTATAACTATTATTTTAAGTATGCGTTTAACATCCATAAGTTTTTTTCGTATGTACTGATATATTCATCAACTAATGCAGATGTTCCGTAGTCATTTTCTTCATCAGCCGCTTCTTTTACTTCTTTCACTAATTTTAACATTGCTTCAAATTCTTTTTTTACATCAGCTACTGCTTCTGGAATAGAAATTTCTCTATTTTCAGCTTCCTTAATAGTTGTAACTGCTAAATAGTCTTTTAATGTTCCTAGAGGACGACCTCCTATTGATAAAATTCTTTCTGCAACGTCATCAATTTGTTCATTTATTGCATCATAATATTCTTCCAATTTTTCATGAACAGAAAAGAATCCAGCACCAACAATATTCCAGTGGTAATTTTGAACCTTTCTGTAAAGTACGTTCAAGTTAGCTAAGTAAAGATTTAATTTTTCAACTGTTTTTGACATTTTTATCACTCCTTAATTTATAACATTTATATATTTGTAATAATTACAAATTCATTGTACCAAAATATAGTTAGGTTGTCAACACATTTTTTTAAATTTTAGTATAATACTTGCAAACCTACGTTTTAATTATACCTTGACAATTAATAAAAATCAATTTTTTCTAATAATTTATTTCAAAAATTTGAATAGTAAAAATTAAATTATTAAAAAAGTAGAAAAATGTAATCAAAGGGTGTATAATAGGAGAAAACAAAAAAATTAATATTGAAAGGGATGAAATTAATGAAAGAAAAAACAGGGTTAGTATTGGAAGGCGGAGGACTTCGGGGGATATTTACGGCAGGAGTGCTGGATTTCTTTTTGGAAAAAAATATTGAATTTGATAGTTGCATAGGCGTATCTGCTGGGGCTTGTCATGCCTGCAGTTATTTAGCAAAACAGTATAAAAGAGCGTTTAATGTGTCAGTAGATTATTTGGATGATAAAAGATATTGCAGTTTATACAGCTTGATTACTACTGGAGATTTGTTTGGAGTAGATTTTGTTTACGATGAGATTCCGAATAAATTGAATCCAATTGACAATGAGGCGTTTATGAAAAATAAGACAAAATTTCAGGTAGTAATTACAAATTGCGAGACTGGAGAAGCGGAATATCCGGAAGTTAAAGACTTTGACAAGGATACTGTTTATGTAAGGGCTTCAAGCTCTTTGCCGTTGCTTGCCAGAATGGTTAATATTAATGGGAATGTTTATCTGGATGGCGGAGTTTCTGATTCAATACCGATAAAAAAATCTATGGAAAATGGAAATACAAAAAATGTAGTTGTTTTGACACGTGATAAAAATTATAGAAAAAAACAAAGTGCATTGGGTAAAATTACTGGGATAAGATATAAAAAGTTTCCTAAATTTGTAGAACTTATGAATACAAGATATAGCCGGTATAATAAAGTGCTTGACTATATTGATGAGTTGGAGGCAAAAGGAGAGATTTTTGTGATTCGTCCAGAAGTGGAACTGACACTTGGGAGAATTGAGAAAAATAAGAAGAAACTTTTGGAAGTGTATAGTATCGGCTATGAAACAGCGAAAAAAAATTATGAAAATTTGAAAAAATATCTGGAAGAGTAATAATTTTTTGATTACTTGGTCTTGAGCATTTATAAATAAGAATTGAATTTGTAAAAGGAAAGTTTTGAGCAAGTTTGTTTAAATAATGCTTTGGAAGTAAAAAATAAATAAAATAGAAGAGGATAAAAGTGAAAAATGAAAAAATATGGTATGAGCTAGATGCTTTTGCAAAAACATATTCTTCGATAATCAGTGAGGGAAGAACAACTTGTTTTCGAATTTCAGCATTGTTTTCTGAAAATATTGATTTGGAAATATTGGAAAAAGTTGTAATTTCGCTTGAGAAGAAATATCCATTTTATAATTCAGAACTGAAAAAGGGAATTTTTTGGAATTATTTGCAGCAGAAAAAGACTCATTTTATGATTGAAGAGGAGAAAACTTATCCTTGTACGGATATACAGAAGGATAATCCGCTTAGAATCATTTATTTTAATAATAAATTGTCGATAGAAATAGCACATTTTTTGACCGATGGAAAAGGTGCGGCATTATTTTTTAAGGATTTGATTGAAGAATATTTGGAAAAAAAGTATTTTTTGGAAAATTTTGAAAAAGATAAAGAGAATAATTTAAATGACAAGACTGAAAAAAAGAATGAAATAGAAATTGGAAAGATAAATAAAATAATTAATTTTGGGAAAAAGATAAATAAAAATGAAAAAGATTTTGAAAATAAAAAATCTGAAAAAAACTTTTTTGAAAAAACAAGAGAATTGCTGGGAAATGACAATGGATTGAAAAATTCTCAAAAAAACGAGTATGTCGACCTTTATGAAAAATATATGAGAAAAGTGAGCAAGGAAACTACGATAAAGTCAGCATTTCACTTGCCAATGAAGATACTGGAAAAAGGGCAGTACCATATCACAACTGGAGAAATTGATGTGGAAAGTCTGAAGGAGGAGAGTAAAAAATACGGAACTACTATTGGAAAATATCTTCTTTCAGTATATTTCAAAATTTTGCTGGATAGATATTCACAAGCCAAAAATCCAATTGTGATTGGAGTACCGGTTGATTTACGAAAAATTTTTGAAGAAACTACATACAGAAATTTTTTTATAAACATAACTCCTAGCGTGGATGCAAGTCTTGGTGCATATTCCCTCTCTGAAATCATAACCTATCTGGATAACTATTTTGCCTTAAAAATTACAAAAAAAGAATTTTACAAAAGTATATACAAGGCAATGAATCCAATGCAAAATATAATAATAAAGTCTGTTCCATATTTGATAAAACGCATGTTTTTCCCATTTATATTTGATTATTACGGAGAACGGGGCTATACAACAGGATTTTCAAATTTAGGAATTCTTAAAGTTAATAAAAAGTATGAAAAATATCTAAAGGGATTTCGATTTTTACCACCACCAAGCAAAAGGTGCAAAATCAAGATGGGAGTTGTAAGTGATTGTAAAAAGGTTTATGTAAATTTTGGAAATTTAACTGCAAATTATAATATTGAGAGAGATTTTTTTGTTTATTTAAGAAAGAGAGGAATAAAATCCAAGATTATTACTAATTATTTTTAAGTGTTTAACAAATTAATACGAATAAAAATTATGTTTTAAAATGGATAGCACAACTTTTGAGATTAGTTTTAAAGTAAAATTATTTAGAAAAAGAGGATAAATATGTATTGTATAAAATGTGGAGTAGAGCTGGAAGACGGTGCGAAAAGATGTCCATTGTGTGAAACGCCTGTTCCTGAGATAAAGGGGCTGGAAGAAAGGGAATTTGTAAAGGAATATCCGATGATTAATATAAATTTGTATGAAATGAAAATGAAGAAAGTTAAAAAGGCTGTTTTTTTATCATTTTTTACAATATCAATAATTTCGATTCTAGAAGTTCTTTTTCAAAATTTGATAATGTATGGAAAATTGGAATGGGGTTATTATGCAATTCCATCTATTTTAATATTTGATTTAGGATTGTTTGTTTTTTTGGATTCATATAGAATGAGAACAAATCTATTTTTATTGTTAAGTGGATTTACGAGTTATTTTTTATTGCTTGATTTTGGAGATAAAAAGTTGACTTGGAGTATAAAGCGTGGAATTCCTATTGTTATTGCTCTTTATCTTATTAGTCTTGTTTTTTCATATGTCTGGGATAAGCATAAGAGTGACAGATTAAAGATACTAAATTTTTTTATTTTTTTTGTTGGAATATTTCTTTTGATTTTGGAACTGATTATAAGTAAAAAGATGACTTGGAGTATATTTTCATCTATTCCGTTATTTATTTTGAGTATAATGTTAAGATATGCGTATAAGTCTTATAAAGAAGAGTTTAAACGTAGATTACACAGGTGATAGAGTTGTTTTTTTATAGGATTATTATATTAGAAATCTATTAAAAATATAATCTATTAAATATTGAAATCAAAGTAAAGTAAGGTATACTCATATTGAAATTTGAGAAGGGATTCAAAAATTTCAAAAAATGTAATTGTTATAGCCAGATTACTTTAAAATGGATACAGTTTGGGCTATTCTCAAACAGAATTTATATGTTTCATTTTTAGGAGTTTGAGCATATAATAAAAAATAAATTGAAGAAAAGAGAGTGAGTGTTATGAAATCAACAAAAAAAATGATTTTAACAGCTTTAGTTGGAGTTTTAGCTATTAGTTCTATTGGTTTTTCAGCCGCAGCAGCAAAATCTTCAAAAAAAGCATCAAATTTATCAAGAAAGTTTAGTTGCAGCAACAAAGAAGTAACAGTACAAAATCTTTCAACAGACAGAGTAAAATTGACAGATGCAAATGGAAAAGTTTACAATCTGAAATTAACAAAATCTGGTAGTGGAGAAGAATATAAAGGCGGAGGAGTTTCAATTCACATAAAAGGAAATGATGCAGTCTTCACAAAAAATGGAAGCGAAGAAAGCTGCTCTATGACAGCAAGTGACAGTTCAACTAGCAACAATCAAAGTTCTAGTAACAATTTGCTAAGAAAATTTAGCTGTGATGGTTATCAAGACATAACAGTTGAAAATCTTTCAACAGACAAAGTAAAAGTAGCTGACGGTTATGGAGGAGTTCATACTTTAAGTTCAGCAACATCTGGTAGTGGAGAAAAATATTCAGACGGAAATATCTCAATTCACATGAAAGGTAACGATGCTGTCTATACTGAAAATGGAAAAGACAAAAGTTGTACCCTTCAAAATTCAGGACATGGTTCAATTAATGAATAAAGCCTGAAAAATAAAAATTAACAATTAAAAACTAAATTTAAAAAGCTGTTTATATAATTTTATAAATTATATTAAATGGCTTTTTTCTATATTTTTAAAAAGAAAAGTTGAAAAAAAGCCTATTATATAGTAAAATCTTTACTATAGGAGGAAAGATGAAAATTGCTGAATTTATTAGTGCGAAAGCAATGGAGCATATGCGTCTTGAAATTAGCGAATCTGGTGGAAATGAAGTATTTTTTCGTGGGATTCCTGATGGAGAGGGAATAGTTTCTGAAGTAGAAGTTATTGCAAGAGGAAATTCCAGTTCTGTTGCTGCATTATTAAATATGATGAGAAAAAATGAAGTTATAATACATAATCACCCATCTGGAGTGCTAATCCCATCAGATGAGGATGTGAGTATTTCCAGCATGTATGGGGAAGTTGGGGGAGCTTCATACATTGTGAATAATGCTGTGGATGATATTTATGTAATTGTGCCTTTAAAAGAATTTATAAAGATAGATATAGATGAATATTTTGGGGAGAATGGAGTTATTCATAAGAATTTTGGTAAATTTGAGGTGCGGCGTGAACAGTATGAAATGGCAAAATTAATTGAAAATAGTATGAATGAGAATAAGAAGCTGATAGTTGAGGCAGGAACTGGTACAGGAAAGACAATAGCCTATTTATTACCTACGTTACTTTATGCTATTGAAAATAATCTGAAAGTGATAGTTTCCACAAATACGATTAATTTGCAGGAACAGCTTGTTAATAAGGACATTCCGCTTTTAAAAAAAATTATTAATGAAGATTTTAATTATCAGATTGTGAAAGGGCGTGGAAATTATCTTTGCAAGAGAAAACTTTATAATATAGATGTTACAGAGAAAGAAACAGATACGGAAGAGGAAAAAACTGAAAAAAATATTATAAGAAATCTTATTGACTGGGATAAAAATGTTACGAGAACAGGTGACAGGAATGAACTGAAATATGAGATTTCAAATAGTATATGGGAAAAAGTGAACAGTGAAGTGGACATGTGCAAAGGTGTAAAATGTCCGCATTATTCAAAATGCCATTTTTTTAAAGCTAGAAAAAATGTTGCAGATGCTACACTTCTTATTGTTAATCATCATATGTTCTTTGCTGATTTGGCAATTAGAAATCAGACAGGGTTTTATACAAATTATTCAATTTTGCCAAATTATGATATTGTTGTTTTTGATGAGGCTCATAATATAGAAGATACAGCTCGGAATTATTTTACTTTTGAAACGTCAAAAATATCATTTGGACGGCTTATGGGGAACATTTATAATAGACGTGTTGTAAATTCCAGCAATGGTGGGGCTATTGTAAGATTAATGACTTATCTGAACGAAAGTCTTTCAAGTGAAGAATATGAGAAAGTCGATGAATTGAAGGAAGATGCTATTGCAGAATTGAATGTATTTTATGATAAGGGAATAGATATTTTTGATAAATTGATTTATCTTTTTTCAGAAAATAATAACAACAGGGAAATCAAAATAAAAATTGATAAGCATAAAATGCAAAGTAATAAGGCTTTTCGTGAAGTTATGGAAATTAATACTCAATTTAAGGAAAGTTATGGAAATTTAGTTATAAGAATTAACAAGTTTTTAAATACTGTGAGCAATTATAATTTAGAAGACAAAGAGGGATTTTTATTTGAATTTTCAAGATATTATGAAAGGTTGAAGCAGTATTATAAGAAATTTGAGTTTATTCTGGAAGGAAAAGAAGAAGGCTACGTTTACTGGGCTAATGTTACTACAATTCGTCCAAATGTAAAATTATATGCTACTCCTTTTGATATTTCGGATGAACTGAACGATAATTTGTTTACAAAAATGGATAGAATGGTTTTTACTTCAGCGACACTTGCTGTTGACAATAAATTTGATTATTATAAAAAAAGTATTGGGCTTATGAAGGAAAATCGTAGGAAAATAGACGAAAGGATTGTAAAATCGCCATTTGATTACGAAAAACAAATGAAAGTTTATATTCCAGAAGATGCACTTGATCCAACAAATATCGAATTTTTAAGGGATTTGGAAGAATTTATTGAGGGTGTAATAAAAAATACGAAAGGGCATTGTTTTTTATTATTTACTTCATATAGTGCGTTGAACTTTTTGTATAATCAGTTAAAATCACGGTTTTCAGAAAAGGAATATACGCTTATAAAGCAAAATGATTTTCCAAGGCATGAAATGATAGAAATATTTAAAAATTCTAAAAATCCAATATTATTTGGGACAGACAGTTTTTGGGAAGGTGTAGATGTACAGGGGGAACAGCTGCAATCAGTAATTATCACAAAACTGCCGTTTAAAGTGCCAAATGACCCTGTAACTGAGGCAATTATTGAAAACATTAGAAAAAATGGACAGAACCCATTTAATGACTATCAAGTTCCGCAAGCTGTAATTAAGTTTAAACAGGGAGTTGGAAGACTTATTAGAAGCAAGACTGATAGCGGAAATATTATAATTCTAGATAACAGAATAATAAAAAAAATGTATGGAAAAAAATTTTTATCGGCTTTGCCAAGAAACAAGGTAGTTGAAAGTAAAAGTGAAATTTTAAAAAAGATGGAGTAATAGAGTATTGTAAAAGCAAAAAGGGAGTTTTATAAAATTTAGGAAAGGAAAGGGAAAATGAGAGTAAATATACTAGGATGTGAATTTGTTTTTGAAGTAAAAGAAAAAAATAAAAAAGATAACGAATACCAATTTAATGTCAAGAATAAATTTATGTTCAGATTTATTATTTTAGTAGTTACATTCATGATCTTTGGAATAATTATAGAAATGTCAAGGCTGAATGTAAACTATGTTGTTGGAAGCATTGCAAAATCTGATATTGTGGCATACAAAAATATATCATATTTTGTAGATATCCTAGATGACAGTATTGAGGAAAAAATAATGAAGACAACACAGCCTGAATTTGATAAACTGAAAGATGTAAACAGAGAAACAGTAATTTCACTTAATAAATTTTTACGAGATGTACGGAATATGCGAGTATCTGATGATGCTGTTATTGAAAAATATATAAAAGAAAATAAATATACATTTAGCACAAAGGATATTCGTGAAATAGCAGCAAGAACAGAAAACGTTGAATATTCGGTAAATCTTACCGAAATTATATCTGAAATTTACAGTACAGGAATTTATAAAATGGAAAACCTGTCAAAAATAATACGAAAAAAAGATATAAAAGCAGATAATCTGGATATGAAAGTGCTGCAAAATTTTATAAAACCAAATCTAGTTATTAATGAAGAGGCTACAAAGAAAAAAATTGCAGATAATATGATGTCGTTAAGGGATAAGGAAATTAAAATTTATAAAGGAGACATTATTGTAAAAAAGGGAGAAACAATTGATTCAGATGCACTTTTAAAGCTTGAGAAATTAAATTTAGTAAGAAATAGAGATAAATTGAGAAAAATAGTCGGACTTGCTTCTACATTCTCGCTTCTTATGATACTAATTTACTATTTACTTAGAAAAAATGTAAAAAAAATTGTAGAATCAAAGGCATTCTATCCGACACTTATTACAATAGTATTTGTAAATGTTTTCTATATTTTATTTTTAAACAACGAGTTTTTTATTTATTTACTTCCATTCGCAATGCTTCCCATTATCACAACAATTTTGGGAAATAAAACGTATGCGATTATTTTGACATTTTCAAATATGGTAATCTTGTCAAGGGAAGAATCGTGGTTTTTAGTTACAATAGCGGTTTCGCTGGTTGCAGTTTATAAGGCTGCAAATCTTGTGAGCAGAAGCGATATTGTAAAATTGAGTTTCTTTTTAGGGATATTTCAGGCATTGATGGCATTTAGCTATGGATTAGTAAATCAGTTAAGTTTTGGATTAATTATGCTAATGATAGTGTTTTCAGTATTTTCAGGAATTTTAACTGGAATGGTGTCGCTTGCGGTTCTGCCATATTTTGAAGATTACTTTGAAATTCTGACGACAATGAAATTACTAGAATTAAGTGATTTTTCACATACCTTGCTTAGACAGCTTCTTATGAAAGCACCAGGAACATTTCATCATAGTATAATGGTTGGAGCTCTTGCGGAAGGGGCTGCTGAAAGCATAGGGGCAAATGCTACTTTTGCAAGAATTGCCTCATATTATCATGATATTGGAAAAATGAAGCGTCCAGAGTTTTTTGTGGAAAATCAACGGGATGGAGTTAACCCCCATAATAAGATAAAACCATCATTAAGTGCATTAATATTGACTTCGCATACAAAAGATGGATATATTATGGGAAAAGAGAATAAACTGCCAAAAGAAATATTGGATGTAATACTGCAACATCACGGTACAACGCTAACACAATATTTTTACTACAAAGCACTGGAAAGTGGAGAAGAAGTTGTGGAAAGTAATTTTAGATACAGTGGGCCTAAGCCGAAAACAAAAGAATCAGGAATAATCCTTCTAGCAGATACGGTAGAAGCAGCAACAAGAACGCTTGAAAATAAAAGCAAGGAAGGAATTGAAAACTTTATCAGATATCTGGTAAAATCTAAAATTGAAGACAAGCAATTAAGTGACTCCGACTTGACTTTGGGAGAGATAGAAACTGTAGTACAGTCATTTATAAATACACTGCAAGGTGTTTATCATGAGAGAATAAAATATCCAAAAATGGATGAAAAAACTAAAAAAAATTAAAAATATAAAATGGAGAAAATTATGGTAGAAGTAGATATAACTTATGATATTGAAAAAATTGACAATTTTTTTGATGAGCCTAAAATAAATGAATTTGTGAGCTATATTCTAAAAAATGAATATAAAGAAGAATTTGACAAAAATGAATACTATCTTTCATTACTAATTACAACAAATGATGAAATCCAGAAAATAAACCGTGAGTATCGCCAAAAAGATACTCCAACTGATGTAATTTCCTTTGCCTATAATGAAACTGAAAACTTTGGAGCAGTAAATATGTTAGGTGATATTGTAATCTCAATTGAGCGTGTAAAGGAGCAGTCTAGCGAATACGGACATTCTGATGAGCGGGAATTTTACTATGTATTATGTCATGGAATGCTGCATTTACTGGGATATGATCATATTGAAGAAGAAGATAAAGTTGTTATGAGAAGAAGAGAAGAAGAAATTTTGAGTAAATTTAACTATAATAGATGATAATTTTATATAAAATCTAATTTAAATAAAGAATAAAAAACTAGTATCTCTAAAAAGTTAAAATGTTATTTTTTAATTTTAATAAGTAAACGTAATTTTTATTTATAGCAATGAATAATCTTGCAAAAATAAAAAAATTAATGCTTAAATTAAAATTTATTGAAATTAGAAAGGAGTGAAGATTTTGGGAGAAAAAAATAAAAAAGAGAAAAAATCAATTTTTGGGCTATTTCATAAAAAAGACAGATACAATTGGGATATAAAAAAAGAGAGGGCAAGAGATAAAAGGCTTGTGGACAGTTTTAATTTTGCAATTGATGGTATGATTTCGGCATTGCAGAATGAAAAACACATGAAAGTACATATACTTGCTGCAATTGTTATTGTAATTTTAGCAATTCTTATAAATGCAAGCAAGGTAGAAATACTTATAATTTCACTGTCAGTGTCATTTGTAATAATTACAGAACTTATAAATACAGCGGTTGAAGCACTTGTGGATTTGATTTCTCCTGAACGTCACCCTCTTGCAAAATTAGCTAAGGATGTGGCGGCTGGAGCAGTTTTAATTGCTGCGATTAATGCACTTTGTGTAGGTTATCTGTTATTTTATGATAAATTACTGGATATTTTTGACGGCACAAATAAATTGCATGTTATTGCAGGAAGAAAAGGTAATATCTTGATTTTAATATTAATTCTAGTTGCAATCCTTGTGATTGTTCTTAAATCGTTTTTTCAAAAGGGAACACCACTTGAAGGTGGGATGCCAAGCGGACATAGTGCAATAGCTTTTTCAGCATTTGGAATACTTTTATTTATGACTTCAGATGTGAGAATATTAATATTAGGCTTCTTTATGGCTGCGTTAGTTGCACAGAGCAGGGTTAAGTCTGGAATTCACAGTATTAGAGAAGTACTGGCTGGAGGATTGCTAGGTTTTTCAGTTTCGTTTATTATATTGTTTGTAATGATGAAATTTGGAATTTTATATAATTAAAAATTGAAAAAAGTTAAAAAATGTGTTATAATAACTGTTGGTAAATATTATTATAATAAAATAATTTTATAAAAATACCGCTTTAAATTTGGGCCTAAAACCTATAATTATAATTAGTTATATGGATTTTAGATTTCAATCAGTTTTATCAAATCTGATTTTTAAAAAGTTCAAATATAATATAAAAAATAGGAAAATTTAGGAGTTGAAAAATAAATTATGTTTCAAAAATTAGACGATGTTGTCTTAAAGCATAAAGAACTTACAGAAATGCTTATGGATCCTGAAGTTGTTTCAGACCCAAAGAAAATTATGGAGTATAATAAGGCTTTAAACAGCATTGATGAAGTTGTTCAAAAGTATACATATTACAAAAATCGTAAAGAGGAAATGGAAGGCCTAAAAGAAGACTTGAAATCTGAAAAAGATTCAGAAATGAAAGAAATGATGCTTGAGGAAATTCATTCAATTGAAGAAGAAATTCCCCATCTTGAAGAAGAATTAAAAATTCTTTTACTTCCAAAAGATCCTAATGATGATAAAAATGTTATCATGGAAATCCGTGCTGGAGCGGGTGGAGATGAAGCGGCATTATTTGCAGCTGATATTTTCAGAATGTTTACAAGATATGCAGAAAGAAACCGTTGGAAAACTGAAATCATTGATAAAAGTGAAATCGGTGTTGGTGGATTGAAGGAAGTAACATTCTTAATCAAAGGAAATGGAGCGTATTCAAGATTAAAATTTGAAAGTGGAGTTCATCGTGTACAAAGAGTTCCAGCTACTGAATCTTCTGGAAGAGTTCACACATCTACAATTACAGTTGCAGTACTGCCAGAAATAGACGATGTAAGTGAAGTTGAAATTAATCCAAGTGATTTGAAGATTGACACATACAGATCAAGTGGAGCGGGTGGACAGCACGTAAATACTACAGATTCTGCTGTAAGAATTACTCACTTGCCAACTGGACTTGTAGTAACTTCACAAGACGGACGTTCGCAAATAAAAAATAGAGAAGCTGCAATGAAAGTACTAGCTTCTAAGTTGTATGAAATGGAATATGAAAAACAAAGAAGTGCAGTTGAAAATGAAAGACGTTCACAAGTTGGAAGTGGAGATAGATCAGAAAAAATCAGAACATATAATTTTCCTCAAGGAAGAGTTACTGATCATAGAATTAAATTGACACTTCATAGGCTAGATGGTGTTCTAGATGGAGATTTAGATGAAATGATAGATGCCTTAATTGCTTATGAACAGGCTGAATTGTTAAAAGAAGTTGGAAGTGGAAATGAATAATTTACTGGATATATTGAATAAATCGGTTAATTATTTAGAAAAAAAAGGTATAAAAAATGCCAGATTGACAGCAGAAAGTATCATTTCAGAAGTAATGGGAATGGAAAGAATTATGCTCTATGCTGAATTTGAGCGTATGTTATCAGAAGATGACTTAAAAAAAATTAGAGAAAAACTAAACGATATAACAAATAATGATAAAAAAATATCTGATAATAATAATTTTGAAAAAAATGAAAAATCTGAAAAACAATTAAAATCGCTGCTTGATAAAAGCATTTCATATCTTGAAAAAAATAATATTGATGAAAGTAAGTTAATTGCAGAAATTGTATTTTCACATGTTTTAAATGTTGATAGAATGATGCTTTTTACAAAGTACAGAGATGAAATTGAAAATGAAAAAATTGAAAAAATCAGATATTTTATTCAAAAAATTGGACGTGAAAAATTTCCAGTTCAGTATTTGCTAAATGAGCAGGAATTTTATGGAAGAAAATTTTACGTTGACAAGGGAGTTTTAATTCCACGTCAGGATACAGAAGTTTTAGTTGAAAAAATGATTGATATTTTGAAAAATGATATTACAAAAAATCAAAATTCAAAAATTCATCCTAAAATACTTGATATTGGCGTTGGAAGCGGTATAATAGGAATAACTGCTGCATTAGAAGTAGAAAATTCTTATGTACTAGGTGTGGATATTTCTGAAAAAGCACTTAATACTGCTGAAAAAAACAAAGAACTTTTAAAAGTTCCAAATATAAAATTTTTAAAATCAGATTTGTTTGAAAATATTGAATTTAATCAATTTGATATGATAGTGTCAAATCCACCGTATATTTCCCCTAATGAAATAGGTATTATGTCAGATGACACTTTATTACACGAGCCGAGTGAAGCACTTTTTGCAGAAAATGACGGATTATATTTTTATTATGAGATTTGTCAGAAGGCATCTGATTATTTAGCTGATTTTGGTTATTTATTGTTTGAGATTGGCTATAAACAGGGAAAAAATGTTGCTGAAATTATGACAAGCTCAGGTTTTAAAAATGTTGAAGTTATAAAAGATTTAGCTGGATTGGATAGGGTTGTCGTAGGGCAGAAAATTATAAATAAAATTGAAAATTAACAAAAAATATTAAATAATTTTAGATTTTTAAATATTTATTTTGAAAATTAAAAATTATCTAATAAAAGGAATGGAGATGAATCAATGGTTAGTGATAGGAGAATTTTTAAAAAGACAGGAGCGTTATTGTTAGGATTAACATATTCAATAATATCATTTGGAAGTGAGAATATTAAAGAAGCAGTTTCATCATCAGAAAATATTGAAAATGTAAATATGCCAAAATCTGAGCCAAAATTAGTCGCATCATCAAAAACAAATAATTCTCAGCTGGAAAAGTTAATTAAAAATCAGTATAACAATAAAAGTATTGACTTAAATGTAAATACAAGTTTGAGAAATATGCGTGATAGCGGAAGTTATGAGCGTCCAAATGTAAATACTTACACAGCAAATAGAAAAACTCAGCAAGGAACTCCAGATATGAAATTATCAAAAGAGCAATTGCTGGCTGTAGCGGAAAGAATTTTTCAAAATGAAACAGGTGGAGTTAGAAATAATCTAGTAGACTGGAATGACGGAGAGAATTTCCCTTCACTTGGTATAGGACATTTTACTTGGTTTAAAGCAAGTGGTGGAAGAAGTGGATTTGGAGATAGTTTACCTGATATGATTGCTTACTATAAACAACAAGGGATTCAATTGCCAAAATTACTTTCTGAATTTAGATATTCACCTTGGAACAGTAAGTCAGAATTAATGGCTAAAAAAGCTAATGGTGATAAGGATATTCAGGAATTGATAGCATTTTTTGATAACACAAGAGATATTCAGGTAATGTTTATTTACGAAAGATTAAAAGGTTCACTTGATAAAATGCTTGAAGCATCTTCAAACAAAGAAAATTTAAGAAATCAGTTTGAAAGAATGGTAAATACTCCTAATGGACTTTATGCCTTGATTGACTACGTAAACTTTAAGGGTGAAGGATTAAAAGGTGTTTCTTCATACAATAATATAGCTTGGGGATTAAGACAAGTACTTGAAAACATGAAAGGAACAGCAGTAGGACAAAGTGCATTAGTAGAATTTAGTAATTCTGCCAAAGATGTATTAGCAAGACGTGTAAGAAATGCTCCAAGAAATGAGAGAAGATGGCTACAAGGATGGTATAATAGAGTAGACACATACAAAACTTTTGAAATTGGAAGAGCATATTAATTGAATAATGATTATGGCAGGGAATTATTAAATTCCCTGTTTCCTTTAAAAATAATAAAAATATAGAAATAGGAGAAATAAATCAAATGAAAATTTCAGATTTTGATTTTGAACTGCCTGAGGAACTGATAGCACAGCATGCTATAAATCCTAGAGACCATTCAAAATTATTAGTGTTAAATAAAAAAGAAAAAACATTGGAACATAAAAAATTTTATAATATTATAGATTATTTGAAAAAAGATGATGTTCTTGTAATTAACCGTACGAAAGTTATTCCAGCAAGATTGTTTGGACATAAGGAAAATGGAGTTGTCTTAGAATGCTTTCTTTTAAAAAGATATGATATGTATACATGGGAAGTTTTGCTAAAGCCTGCTAAAAAGTTAAAAATTGGACAAAAGCTCATATTTTTGGAAGGAGTTTTGGAGGCGGAACTTTTAGAAATTAAAGAAGATGGGAATAGAGTTATAAAATTTGATTTTGAAGGCAGATTCGAGGAAATTTTGGATAAATTGGGAGAAATGCCACTTCCGCCATATATTATGGAAAAATTGGAGGACAAAAATAGATATCAAACTGTCTATGCTAAGGAAGGTGAATCAGTAGCCGCTCCAACTGCGGGACTTCATTTTACAAATGAACTTTTGGAAAAAATTCGTGAAAAGGGAGTTATTATTGCAGAAGTATTTCTAGATGTGGGACTTGGGACATTTCGTCCAGTACAGGTGGAAAATGTGCTAGATCATAAAATGCACAGTGAAAAATATCGAATACCCGAAGAAACTGCCAAAATTATCAATGAGGCTAAAAAAAATGGGAATCGTATAATTGCAGTAGGAACAACATCAGTAAGAACATTGGAATCTTCTGTTGATGAGAATGGAAAATTAATAGCTTCCGAGGGAGATACAAATATCTTTATTTATGGAGATTATAAATTTAAAATTGTAGATGCAATAATTACAAATTTTCATTTGCCAAAATCTACATTAATTATGTTAATTTCAGCATTTGGTGGAAAAGAATTTGTTTTTGATGCATATAAGAAGGCAGTTGAAGAAAAGTATAGATTTTATAGTTTTGGAGATTCAATGTTTATTTACTAAAAGTCATTTGTTTTGATTTTTTATATTTTTGGTAAAAAAAAGGATTTAAAGTGTAAAAGCTCTAAATCCTTCTTGTTTTATTTAAGATAAAATGCTGATTTTATATTATCATACTTCATTGTTCCGCCTAAAAGATTTTCAATTGTTGAATTTTCAATTTTTATGTTGTATGGAATACTATTTATTTTGAAGCCTTTCATTATCGAATCATCAGCGTCAAAATAAACTGGGAAAGTAAATTTATTTTCCTCTACATATTTTTTAGTTGATGATAAGTTAGTTTTTCTTCTCGTGAATACAACTACTACATTTATGTTATCTTTGTTTTCATCATAAAATTTTTGGACATCTGGCAATTCCATACGGCAATAAGGACACCATTCTGCTGCGAAAACTAATAATGTAGGTTTTTTATTATTGAATATTTTATTACTTTTTGTATACTTTCCATTAAAATCTCTTAATTCAAAACTAGGAATTTTGGCTCCAACTTCCATATTCACATCAAGACCCTTATCTTTTCCGTATCCTATTAAAAATACCATAAACATTGAAATAATAACTAATAATTTTTTCATTTTTTTCCCTTCTTTCTGTCAATAAATTTTGTTATATTATATAATATTTTTTTGAATATGTAAAAAAAATTTTATTTGATTTTTTTGTAAAAAATATATTATTTTTATTTGACATTATTTATAAAAATTATTATAATTATACTACAGAGATAAAATAAATTTTAAATAAAATTCAAAGAAGTTTAAAAATTATTTTTGCAGTAAAATAGAGGAGGATTGAAAATATTATATGAAAAAAATTGGGATAATACTAATAATAATGCTGGTTATAGTATTTTTGTCAACAAGAACGGGGAAAATAGAGAAAAAATCATTAAGCGGAGTCTCTAAGGAGCAGGCTGTATTAGAGAAGAATAAAGATAAATATAACAAGCATATACGTTTTTACAATAGAATTCTTAATATTGATAAGGGACTACTGTATTATTTTGAAGATGCTGGAATGGATAAGAAGTTTAAAAATATTCAAAATGAAGAAATTACAGCTGATATTGCAATTGATAAAAACTTTATTGATAAATTAAAAGAATTATCTGAAAGTAAAGAAAAAAAAGATGAATTGGATAAAAAAGCGATAGCTATGCTTCCAGTACTTGAAAAAATGTTGCCGATTACCGATGAAATGAGAACATATTATAAAAATAAGCAATATTTGCAGGATAATTATGCGAAAGCGCAAGATTTACATACGCAATTACTTGCAACTTTAGATAAATATAATCAAGTTACAAAAAGTTATAAAGAAGTATTTGAAAAAAAATCAGATGAAATTAAAAAGCTGATGATAAAAGATTATGATAAGAGAAAGCAGTATATTACATATAATCAATTTATGTTCATCGAGGAAGGCGACCAGATTATAAAGGAAATACATAAGCAAGGGCTTGATGCGAGTGACTTTACTGCAAAAGGGAATGCAAAAAAATTCAAAAAATTAGAAGAAAAAATGGATAAAGCCTTCATAAAATTTGAAAAATCTATAAAAAATACAAAACAGCTTGAAAAAGAAGGATATAATCCTGGAGATCATAGTGAATTTATTCAGAAAGCAAATAAATTTAAGCAATCTGTAAATGTATTTATCCAAAGAATAGAGAAAAAGGAAAAAGCCTCACATTCATCTGTAAGTGATAGTTTCTTTGCACAGACTGAGGAAGGAACACCAGAAAATGTACTTGCAAACTTCAATGAAGTAATAAAGGAACACAACAAATTATTAGCGAAAAAAATTAAAAAATAATAATTAAAATTAATTTATGAAAGAAAGATTTGATTTTATCAGATTTTTCTTTTTTTTTACAAAAATATGGTATAATTCTAGTGAAAAAAGTATTAAGGAGTGATAGTAATGAAAAAAGCAGTTATATTTTTAGTAATGGCAGTTGGAATAAATGCAATGGCACATTTAGGAGGACCTTGTTCTGTAAGTGAGAAAAAATGTGTTATAAGAGGATTCAAGGTAGATGGAAATATTCTGAATGAATCAGAAGCTTCTAGTATTATGGAGATTGTTGATATATTGAATAAATATGGCAAATCTGGAACAATTGATGTTATAGGACATACAGATTCTACAGGTTCACAAAAACATAATTTAAAATTATCAGAAACAAGGGCAAAAAACTTTGCAAGATTAATGAGGGAATTTGGGCTGGATAAAAGATTTTCCTTTGGAAAAATAAAAGGTGAAGGAGCAAATTCGCCTGTAGATACAGATGACAGAGTTGAAGGCAGATACAATAACCGAAGGGTTGAAATTCTTTTGAATAATGTAGAATTTGAAACTCAAGAAAACAAGTAAAATTATGATTTTAAAGGAAAAAAGATTATGAAAAAATTAATTATACTTTTGATGATAGTAATAGGTATGAGTGTACAGGCAGAGGAAATTAGAAAAAAAGAAGAAAAAATTAATACGGGAAATACTGATTATATTCCAGAACCCCCAAAGTCAACTCAGATAATTTGCGGTTTTCCACCTTGTGATTTGACATATGGAAAATGTGTAGTTCGTGGATTTAAGGTGGATGGAGAAAAAATGAATGAATCTGAAAGTTATGATTTGAAATACATTGCAAATATGCTTAATACCCATATAGAAAAAGGTTATCTTGAAATTATAGGGTATACAGATTCAACTGGTTCAAAAAAACATAATCGAAAATTATCTTTGGAAAGGGCAGTAAATGCAGCTAAATTATTGCGGGAATATGGATTAGATAAAAGATTTTCCATTGTGAAAATTATAGGAAAAGGTGGGGAAGAACCTAAGGATACAAATGAAACTGTAGAAGGAAGATATAATAATAGAAGAATTGAAATCATTTTAAATGATTTGGAATATAAAGAATCAAGATTTATAAATAAATAAATATCAAATATATTTAAAGAAATATTATAGTAAAACTAGTTAAAAATAGAACTCAAAAATTATGACTATTTTACTCAAACCTTAAATTATATAATTTTTATCAGTTCAATTTTAAATAGGTTCGAGTATATTATAAATTTTTATGATTACTGTTCTTTTTGAGTTATAAAATATTTTATGATTTAATACCAAAAGTTAAAGTTGATATTTTCAAAAAAAAACTATTTTATTTTAATAAAATAGTTCTAAAATTATAATATGAGTGATTTTTATAAAGTGGTGCCGCTTGTCGGACTCGAACCAACCACCTACTGATTACAAGTCAGTTGCTCTACCAGATGAGCTAAAGCGGCAAAATTTACAAAAATATTATATCGAATTTTTATTGTAATGTCAAGGAAAATTTAATTTGATTTTTTGTTGTTTTTTCAAAAGACTTTGTGATATACTTTTATTATTAATACTTGTTAATTTTATTGAAATTTAAAAGATTCGAGAACAAAGTGAGCGAAAAAAATTTAAAAATCTTAGGATGGCTTGGAACATTACTTTCTGTAATAATGTATGTGTCTTATGTTCCACAAATAATGGGGAATTTACATGGGAATAAAACATTTTTCCTACAGCCTTCAGCAGCTACAATTAACTGTACGATATGGACAAGTTATGGTCTTTTAAAAGAGAAAAAAGATTATCCGCTGTCAGCAGCAAACTTGCCAGGAGTAATCTTTGGACTACTTGCAACAATCACGGCATTTTAGACAATTTAATTTTAAAAATTTATTGTGAAGTTCATTTGAATGATAATCAATCATTTTTATGAGCTTTTTTTTCATAATTTCTTTATAAAAGTAGAAAAAAAATCAGCTTTGTGATAAAATATACAATATAATTTAATTGATCTGTAAAATAAAAAAATATAGCAATTCTAGTTTAAAATGAGAGTGGAGGATTGGGCTATAGTTATTAGCCAATTCATTGTTTTTATATATTTTTGCTCTAGTTTTTAAGTGAGTTGATTATATGAAATTAAAATAGGAGGAAAAATAATGCCAAATGAACTGAATAAAGTTTATTCACCAAATGAGATAGAAGATAAATGGTATAAAATATGGGAAGAAAAAGGATATTTTAATGCACAGCATAATGCAGAAAAGCCAGGATATTCAATTGCTATTCCACCACCAAATGTTACAGGGATTTTGCATATGGGTCATATGCTTAACAACTCGATACAGGATGCAATTATTAGATATAAGAGAATGAGCGGATTTGATACACTTTGGATTCCAGGGATGGATCATGCTGGGATTGCTACGCAAAATAAAGTTGAGAGAATGCTGGCTGATGAAGGAACTTCTAAAGAAGAAATTGGGTATGATGAGTTTTTGAGAAGAACTTGGGAATGGAAGGAAAAACATGGCGGGCTGATTACAAAGCAGCTTAGAAAACTGGGAGTTTCGCTGGACTGGACAAGAGAGAGATTTACTATGGATGAAGGGCTTTCAGAAGCTGTAAAGGAAGTGTTTATCAAACTTTACAATGATGGGCTTATTTATCGTGGAGAATACATTGTAAACTGGTGTCCGCACGACAAGACAGCACTTGCTGATGATGAGGTAAATCACGAGGATAAAAATGGAAAAATCTGGGAAATCAGATACCCGATTAAAGATAGCGATGAAGAATTTGTAATTGCTACAACTCGTCCTGAAACAATGCTTGGAGATACAGGAGTTGCAGTAAATCCAAATGATGAAAGATACAAGCATCTGATTGGAAAAACTGTAATTTTACCTCTTATGAACAGAGAAATTCCAATTGTGGCAGATGAATATGTAGATATGGAATTTGGGACTGGGGTAGTTAAGATGACTCCGTCACACGATCCTAACGACTTTGAAGTGGCAAAAAGAACTGGACTTGCATTTTTAAATATTTTTACAGAAGATGCGCATGTAAATGAAAATGGTGGGAAATATCAAGGGTTAGAAAGATTTGCAGCTAGAAAGGCTATACTTGCTGATTTGGAAGAGCAGGGACTGCTAGTTGGAGTAAAAGATCATAAGAATGCTGTAGGGCATTGCTACAGATGTAATTCAATTATCGAGCCAAGAGTTTCTACTCAATGGTTTGTAAAAATGGAGCCACTTGCAAAAAGAGCATTGGAAGTTGTAAAAAATGGAAAAATTCAAATTACGCCAAAAAGATGGGAAAAAGTTTATTACAACTGGCTGGAAAACATAAGGGACTGGACAATTTCACGTCAAATCTGGTGGGGACACAGAATACCTGCCTATTATGCAGAAGACGGAACAGTTTTTGTGGCAAAAAGTCTGGAAGAGGCAAAAGTGCAGGCACGTGAAAAATTTGGAAAAGATGTGAATTTGACAGAAGAAACAGATGTGCTTGATACTTGGTTTTCATCAGCATTATGGCCATTTTCAACATTAGGCTGGCCAAATGAAACTGAAGACTTGAAAAAATTCTTTCCAACAAATGCACTTGTTACAGGTGCAGACATATTGTTCTTCTGGGTAGCAAGAATGGTAATGATGAGCCTTTATATAAAAGATGAAATTCCATTTAATTATGTTTATCTGCATGGAATTATACGGGATGAAAAAGGTAGAAAAATGAGTAAATCTCTAGGAAACTCTCCTGACCCGCTTGACTTGATAGCAAAATATGGTGCAGATGCAATAAGATTCAGCTTTTTATACAATACTTCACAAGGACAGGACATTCATTTTTCAGAAAAACTGCTTGAAATGGGTTCAGCTTTTGCTAATAAAGTGTGGAATGCATCAAGATTTGTGTTGTCAAATCTGGAAGATTTTGATGTTTCAACAACTGTGGATAATTCAGAATTTAAACTTGAAGATAAATGGATTTTATCCAAATTGCAGACTGCTTCAAAATTGATTAATGAAAATATGGAAAAATATGAACTGGACGCCGCTGCAAAATTGGCATACGAATTTTTCCGTGGAGATTTCTGTGACTGGTATGTAGAAATTGCCAAAACACGTGTTTATGGACAGGAAGGCAGTGATAAAGTTGTGGCTCAGTGGGTATTAAGACACGTTCTTGATAAAGGGCTTAAAATGCTGCATCCATTTATGCCGTTTATTACTGAAGAAATTTGGCAAAAATTGCAGACTGGCGAAGAAACAATTATGTTATCAGATTTTCCAAAAGAAGAAAAAGAGTTTATAAATATTGATGCTGAAAAGGAATTTGACTATCTGAAGGAAATTATTTCAGCAATTAGAAATATCCGTGGAGAAGCAAATGTTTCGCCATCTAAGAAAATTGAAGTTATTTTCAAGACAGCTGATGAAAATGCAATAAATATTTTACAAAATAATGCCAAAATACTGGATAAACTGGCAAATGTTGAAAAATATGAATTTAATGTGGAAATTCCAAAACTTGTAGGATTTAGAT
Source organism: Leptotrichia hongkongensis (assembly GCF_041538065.1). Taxonomy (NCBI): domain Bacteria; kingdom Fusobacteriati; phylum Fusobacteriota; class Fusobacteriia; order Fusobacteriales; family Leptotrichiaceae; genus Leptotrichia; species Leptotrichia hongkongensis. The sequence goes on from NZ_JBGORW010000007.1 coordinate 26,761, forward strand.
TGGTTGACACAACTGAGATTTTTGTTCCGTTAGCAGAGTTAATTGATTTAGACAAGGAAATTGAAAAATTGGAGAAAAGCATTGAAAAAACTCAAGTTGAACTGGATAAAGTATTGAAAAAATTATCTAATGAAAATTTTGTTGCAAAAGCAAAACCTGAAGCTGTGGAAAAAGAAAGAAGAATAAAAGAAGAGCTTGAAAACAAAATTGCTAAGTTTAAGGAATCAATGAATTTGTATAAATAGTATTGGGATTTAAGCTATCAGACAAGTTTAATGAATAAAAAACTTGAAAAATTAAGATTATAATTGTAAAATACATTAAACAAAATAAATTTAAAATGGAGGAAATATGAGAAAGCTTTTGATATTGGTCTTATTGACTTTGGCTTTAAGTTCGTGCTTATCAGCTAATGTAGGTGTTGGACCAGGTGGATTGCATGGTGGAGTTGGAGTTTATTTCTAGATTTCAAGCTACCTAAATGAAAAAAATTTTTTAAGAGGTGAGATGAAATGAAAAAACTAATGATTTTGATTATGATTTTGTTCACGCTTGTGGCTTGCAGCAGTACTGGAAAAGGGACAAATTCGATTCATGTTGGAGTGGGTGTTTCAGGACTTTAAGATTTTGTAGCTAAAGTATTTATCAGATAAAAAAGGAGAGAGAAAAATGGGAGCATTATTTTGGGCAATTTTGTCAGGAATAACAGCAATTCTGGAAATAATTATTCCAGGACTTGTAACAATTTGGTTTGCACTTTCAGCTTTAATTGTAATGTTTCTTGCAAATTTTATAGAAGATTCGCTAATACAGTTTTTAATATTCGCTGTGCTTTCAGTAATTTTCCTAATTTTCACACGTCCAGTCTTGAGAAAATATATTGAATCGCAAAGAAAGACAAATTTTGATGCGAGCATGAAAGGGACTGATGTAAAAATTGAAAAAGTAGTCGATACTAAACAAGCTGAAAAGGAATATGAAGTAAAATTTAAAGGATCCATTTGGACAGGAGTAAGTGAGGAAATATTGTCAAATGGAGAAATTGTTAAAATTAAAGGTTTTAAAGGCAACAAGATAATTCTTGAAAGAAAGTAATAATTTTTTAAATAAAAATAGGAGGTAATATTATTATGTACTGGACTTTACCATTAATAGTTATTCTTATTGTAATAGCATTAATTTACATTTTTAAATCAATAAAGATTGTACCGGAATCACGTGTACTTATAATTGAAAAATTGGGAAAATACGACAGATCTTTAAATTCAGGACTTAGTTTTCTGAATCCATTTTTTGACAGAGTTGCAAGAAGTGTGTCTTTAAAAGAACAAGTTGTGGATTTCCCACCTCAGCCTGTTATTACAAAGGATAACGCTACAATGCAAATTGATACAGTTGTTTATTTTCAGATAACTGACCCAAAGTTGTACACTTATGGAGTAGAGCGTCCACTTTCGGCAATTGAAAATTTGACAGCAACAACTTTGAGAAATATTATTGGAGATATGACAGTTGACCAGACATTGACTTCAAGAGACATTATCAACACAAAAATGCGTCAAGAACTGGATGATGCCACAGATCCTTGGGGAATAAAAGTAAACCGTGTGGAATTGAAAAGCATTTTGCCACCATCTGACATTCGTGTAGCAATGGAAAAGGAAATGAAAGCAGAGCGTGAAAAAAGGGCAAACATTCTGGAAGCACAAGCAAAAAGAGAAGCGGCAATCTTGGTTGCAGAAGGAGAAAAACAGGCTGCAATTTTAAGAGCAGAAGCTAAAAAGGAACAGCAGATAAAAGAAGCAGAAGGGCGTGCAGAAGCAATTTTATCAATTCAAAAAGCACAAGCAGAAGCGTTGAAACTGTTAAACGAAGCAGCACCAACAAAAGAGGTATTGTCACTAAAAGGAATGGAAACATTTGAAAAAGTGGCAGATGGAAAAGCCACAAAAATTATTATTCCAAGCGAGCTGCAAAATCTGGCTGGAATGGTTACCGCATTTTCGGAACTTGCTAAAAAAGATAAAGATGTGGAACAAAAATAGATTATATGGGACTGGACAAAATGTTCAGTCTTTTTTTTTGAAAATTTTTAATAGAAATGCAATAAAACTAAGATGTAAAAATAGCTAATACTAACCCCATTTAAATAACGGATTTATTATAAACTTTTCTAATAAAAGATATAAATCTAATATTTTCAAATAATTTAAGATATAATTTTTATTTTTTAAACGGGGGTTAGTATAATTTGTTATTTTTATTTCAATTTTTAAGTAGATTGACTATAATTTGAAAAAGATTAAAAAAAAATTTTTTTTATAATAAAAAATTAAAAAGTTTTTCTATTGACAAATTAAAAAAATGGGGTAACATAGGAATATAAGAAATATTAATTGAAGGATAAAAGAAGGTGTAATTATGAGTAAAGAAAAATTATTGGAAAAATTAAAAGGGAAATTGATTGTTTCGTGCCAGGCATTGCCTGGAGAACCTCTTTATATAGAAAATGGGACTATAATGCATCTTATGGCTATTGCGGCAGAACAGGCTGGAGCAGCAGGAATAAGAACAAATGGAATAAGAGATATTGAAGAAATCAAAAAAAACTTAGATTTACCTGTTATAGGATTAATCAAAAAGCAATATGAAGGATTTCCTCAGCATATAACTGTAACGATGAAGGAAATAGATGATTTAGTGAAAGCTAAAGCCGATATAATTGCACTAGACTGTACAATGAGAGAACGCCCTGAAGCAAAAACAATAAATGAATTTATAAAAAAAATTAGGGAAAAATATCCTGATGTGCTATTAATGGCAGATATTTCAACATTCGAAGAAGGTGTGAATGCTGAGAAAGCTGGTGTAGATTTTGTAGGAACAACACTTAGTGGCTATACTCCCTATAGTAAAAAATCAGAAGGGCCTGACTTTGAATTAGTAGAAAATCTTGCTAAAACAATTCATATTCCAGTAATAGCAGAAGGAAAAATACACGAGCCGAAGCAGGCAAAAAAAATGCTGGAATTGGGTGCATTTGCAGTAGTTGTCGGAGGTGCTATAACAAGACCCCTTGAAATAGCTCAAAGATTTGTCAGGGAAATGAAGAAATAAAAAATTAGTAATTAAAAATAAATATTATAGAAAGGAAATTATTGAAACTATTTTATAACACAGGAAAGGAGAATAATTTAATATTTTAAATGGTTTCGATAGGGTATATGCTATGAAAAATAATGGAATTTTTGCAGTATTACAGAAAATAGGAAGGGCTTTTATGCTTCCTATTGCAGTTTTGCCAATGGCAGGAATACTTTTAGGAGTGGGAGGTTCTTTTACAAATCCCGTCCTTATAAAAACGTATAATTTAACTTTTCTTGAACCGGGAACTCCGTTGAATTACCTTATGCAGCTGTTTTCTAACACAGGATTATTTGTTTTTGCAAATTTACCTTTACTGTTTGCGGTTGGTGTAGCTATAGGGCTTGCAAATAAAAATAAAGAAACTGCCGCTTTATCAGCTGTTTTAGGATTTTTGCTTTTTCATACTATAATAGGAACAATACTCAGTTTTAAAGGAATAACTCCTGATTCAGTAACTTATGATGCTCTTATTGGAAAAGGTTTGAGTGAAGCTGCGGCAAGGGGGACAGCGGCATTATATGCGAAGGAACTTGGAATATTTACATTACAGACAGGTGTATTTGGCGGTATCGTGTGTGGTATTGTGGCTTCGGCAATTACAAACAAGTTTTCAGATAAAAAATTACCTGATTATTTGGCATTTTTCAGCGGAAATAGATTTGTGCCTGTTATGACAATTATTTTATTTATTCCTTTGGCAGCAATATTTCCGTTTGTTTGGCCTACAATCTTTATGGGAATTGTAAAAGCTGGAGAAATGTTTGCAGCTACAGGGGCTATAGGAACATTCTTCTATGGATTTACAATGAGATTGTTAAATGTATTTGGATTACACCATGCGATATACCCTCTGTTCTGGTATACTCAGCTTGGAGGTTATCAGGAAGTGGGAGGACAGATGGTAGCAGGAGGGCAAAATATATTCTTTGCACAGCTTGCAGATCCGTCAGTAAAACATTTTAGTGCAGCAGCGACAAAAACAATGACAGGTGGATTTTTACCTATGATGTTTGGATTACCTGCAGCAGCCCTTGCAATGTACAGAACTGCAGATGACAAGAATAAAGCGGCTATAAAAGGAATATTGCTATCAGCCGCATTGACATCATTCCTTACAGGAATAACTGAACCGATAGAATTTACTTTCTTATTTGTAGCACCTGTATTATACGTAATTCATGCAGTGCTTGAAGGACTTGCCTATATGCTAATGTATGTGCTTAATGTGGCAGTAGGAATTACATTTTCAAGAGGAATTATAGATTTCACTTTCTTTGGACTTTTACAAGGAAATGCAAAGACTTCATATTACTGGATACTAATATTAGGCCCTGTATATGCACTTGTATATTATTTTGTGTTCAAAACATTAATTTTGAAATTTAATATTCTTACACCAGGTAGAGGAGATTCTGAAAATAAACTTTACACAAGAAAAGATTATAACGAAGCTAAAGAAAATACAGAACTTATAGACAATATAGTAGTTTCATTAGGTGGAGCAGAAAATATAGAAAATATAGATGCCTGCATTACAAGACTTAGAGTTACTGTAAAAGATGCTTCTATAGTTGCTGATGATGCGAGATGGAAAGAATTGCAAGCAAAAGGTGTAATTCGTTCTGGAAAAGGAATTCAAGTAGTGTACGGAACTCAGGCTGAAACATATAAAAATCAAATAAGAGAAAAATATAGAATATAATTTTTACAAATTTTATTTGTTTTTTGTTTTAAAGTTCAAATTATACAAAAAATTTGATATAATTTTCTCAAGAAATAAAAATAATTATAGACGTGAGGAAATAAATGATTTATTTTATTGGAGGAAAAAAGCAAAGAGAATTTAAGTATTTTGAACTTTTGGAGAAAATTCGGAAAAAAAATATTGGAATTAGTGAAAGTTTTTTTGACGTGGATTTGAAGGAAAATGAAAAATTTTTGGAAAAAATAAATATTAATTCCATATTTTCAAGTCAGGAACTGGTTGTATTGAAAAGAGCAGAAAAGCTTAAAAATATTGAGGAAATTTTGAAATACGTAGCAAACCTTGAGATAGTAAATAAGGAAATTATTATTGATTATGACAAGGAAGACGGGAAATTTGGAGTAAAATTAAAAAAGCTGCTGGATGAATTTAGTAAAAATAAGCAAATGGAAGTTTTTTTATTTCAAAAGGAAACAGAAGAGGAAATACGGGCTTATGTTGCAAATGAATTGGATATAAACGCAAGGGATGTGGCAATGCTTCTTGAAATGATAGGAAGCAATCCGTTTAAGGTCAGAAATGAAGTTGCAAAAATTAAGATTTTTCTGGATGGAAAAAAGTTTGATATTGAAAAAATTAAAAATATTGTATCTATTGAAAAAGATTATCAAATTTATGAAATGACCCGAAACATATTGTTAAACAATCCAGCGGATGTAATGAGATACTTGGAGCAAAAAAAAGAATATATGGGAATCTTGTATTCTCTTTACAATGAACTTGAAATAATGTACAAAATAAGCTCGTTAAAAATGAAAGGGCGAAAATTCAGTAAAAATTACAACACTTTTAAAATTGAATTTGAAGAAATAAAGGAAATTTTTAAATCCAATAACAGAATCCCAAATTCCTATGTAATTTTCAAAAAAATAGAATTGGAACAAAACTACACAAATACCAGTTTAAAAAAATTAGTTTTTAGATGCTGGGAAATAGAAAAGGATATAAAGACTGGTAAAATAGAAATGGAAACAGGAGTGGAAATGTTAATTATGGAAATTTGCTCATTATTTAGAAAAAAATAATTTTAGAAATCCTAAAATATGAATAAATATAAACATCGAACAAAGATGTTTAAATAATTGATTTATAAATAGATTGCTTAAAAGCTATTTTAACTGCAACTGATAGAATTTCAACAAAAAAATTAAAGAATACGAATAAAATTTGAAAGTAAACATAAAAGAGGTGTATTTCTAATGGGAATATTAAAAAAAATATGGGATATGTTGCCAGAAGGACGTCCAATTTGTGTGCCTAAGCCAGAAGCGTGGGGAGTAAAACAGGAGGAAGATAAGGAAAGAGATAAAGATTTAAAGAAGAAAGATGAGGCGGAAAAAGTAAAGAAATAAAACTTATTGTGAAATTAAGTTTTAATATAAACTGATTATTGTCAGAAAATAATGAAAGAGGGTGCATTTAGACGCTCTCTTTTTTATTTTATAAGGATTTTTATACTAAATCCTATTTAAAAATAGGGATAATTTTTTATAATAAGGTTGTTTGATAATTGATTTATAACCATTTAACTAAATAATTTTTTAGATATTTTGATTGATAAATATTTTTTCATATTACTATATTTTTTCTTTTTTACTTTCATAGGATTGCTTATTGCCACAAAACCTTATATTGCAGTAAAGGTTTGAAAATCTAGAAACATAAAGCAGAAATATACAATTATAAAGAAGTGTGGTATAATAACAGTAGAATACACAGTAAAATAGGATTTACAAGTCCGAATGAATACGAAGAAAGCATAAGAAAACAAAGAAATTGCTTAAAAATAGTCTAAATTTTGGGGGACACTCCAATTAGAATACAAAACAGTACCATTATTAGAATATAAGCCAGATTATATAAATAATATACAAAATATAATTCAAAAACAAGAAATGAAAATACCTATAAAATAAAGAAAGGATAAAAAGCTATGACAATTTATTCAGCAACATTAATGGGAACATATGAAGAATTTTTAAAAATATTTAAAGAAAGAGATCAAAATGAAATAAGTCCATCAGGACGAAGTTTACTTTTCACAGCGTTATGTAATACAAAATCAAAAGAAAGATATAAAATAGCAAATTTTTTAATAAATAAAGGAGCTGATGTTAAAATAATAACAGAAGATGGAATGAGTATGTTTTTTCCTTTGTTTTCTTATGGACGACAAGATATAGTAAAAACTACAATTTTATGTAAAACGTTATTGGAAAAAGGAGCAGATATAACAGTAATGCATAAGAAAGAGAAAACAGTTTCATTCAAAATGTTGTTTAACATCGGTACTCCTGAAATAGAAATGTTACCGTTATACCAACTGATATTTTCTCAACCAGGACTTCCTCTCTTAGTAAAAGATAAATGGGGACTAACAGTAATTGAATTTGCGAGAAGATCTAATAGACCGATAGCAGTACAAATGATGGAAGACTATGTAAAGAAATATAATTTGAAATAAGAAAATTAGAATTTTTAAATAACCGTTGTTGTAAAAGGCAGCGGTTATTTTTTTAATATTACATATAATTTGAATTTTTAAAACAACTTTTTACCCAATAAATTTTATAAAAATAGTAAATTTATAATAATCCCAGTTAAAAAGTAGTAATAAAATTTTAAAACAAACTTGACAGTGATAAGATTAAGTTGTATAATCTTTACAGTGATAAGATAATGAAAGTTAGGGGAAATTTAAGTATGGAAAAATCTAAAAAAAGTTACCATCATGGAAATTTACGGGAAGAATTGATTGAAAAGGGGATAGAGGTGATAAATGAAGAAGGAGAAGAAAAATTATCTTTAAGAAAAGTAGCTAAAATGTGTGGGGTAAGTAATGCGGCACCGTATACATATTTTAAGAAAAAAAGCGATTTACTTTACGCAATGAGTGATTATATATGGGGAATATTGGCAACGGAACTTGATAGAACAAGGAAAAAATACGAAAATAAAGAGAATTTATTGGTAAAATTAGGAAAAACGTACGTTATGTTTTTTTGTGAGAATCACAGATATTATCATTTTATGATTTCAAGAAAAAATATGAAAATAGATTTATTTTCAAAGTTTTCAGAAATAGAAAATAATAGCGAAAAAGCCTTTAGTATATTAAAAATTGAGGCGATAAAAATACTTGAAAAAATGGGAGTGCCAAATCAGGCTATGCAAGATAAAATTATAGCGATGTGGGCGTTGGTACAAGGATTAACAACAATAATGATTACAAATGATATAAAGTATTCTGAAAGCTGGGAAGAAAAAATAGAGGAGATAATAAAATCAGTTTGTATAGCAAGGTAATCTTAAATTTGATTAATATCTAGCAGTTAAATTTTAGATAGATTTTAATATATCTATGGAAGGTGAGAAATATGGAATTAATTATACACGATTTAGACGATGAAAAATTGAAAAATTTAAAGTGGAAAATTGAAAAAAAGGAAAAAATTATGGATAAAATAAAAGATAGTATAACTCAAAAGAAAATAATAGTTGATGAAGATGTGTCTATAATTTGTGACAGTGGTAGAATTAAAAGCTGTATGGGATGTTTTGAATGCTGGATTAAAACACCTGGGAAGTGTAAAATTAGGGATGGATATGAAAGTTTAGCAAAATTATATTCAAAAGCAGATAAAGTTGTGATTATAAGTCAATGTGTCTATGGTTCTTACAGTCCATTTGTAAAAAATGTGCTAGATAGGACAATTCCATATTTATTACCATTTTTTAAATTTAAAAATAAAGAGATGCACCATATCCCACGAAATAAAACAAAATTTGGGTTAAATGTGTATTTTTATGGAAAAAATTTGTCATCAAATGAAAAGATAGCCGCTAAAGAAATAGTAAAGGCTAATAGCGTAAATTTAGATGTGAAAACTTTTAAGGTTTCTTTTTTGGAAGATTAGGAGAATGATGAGATATGAAAATTAGTATAATAAACGGAAGTCCAAAAGCAATTAAAAGCAATTCTGAAATATTGGGAAATTATTTATCATCCTTGCTTAAAGAAAATGAAATAAAAAAATATTATTCAATTTATTTTAGATTAAATGATGAAAATAAAAATGAAATCTATAATAGTGATGTTTTAATATTTCTTTTTCCATTATATGTTGATGGTATTCCGTCTAATTTATTAAAGTTATTTGTAGAATTTGAGAAAGAAAAAGTTGTAAATCCAGCAACTAGAGTTTATTGTATAGTTAATAATGGATTTTATGAAGGTAAACAAAATCGGTTAGCAATTTTACAGATAAAAAATTGGTGTGAAAAGGTTAATGCGAAATGGGGGCAAGGAATTGGTGTAGGTGCAGGAGAATTGTTGCCGCATTTGAAAAAATATCCATTGGGGCAAGGACCGCTAAAAAATTTAGGTAAAGTGTTAGATAAATTTTCTGCTAATATTCTAACTTTAAAAAGTGATGAGGATATTTATATAAATCCAAACTGGTTAAAAAGCCTGTATTTTTTTCAAGCTACAATTTCATGGATTTTAAAAGGTAGAAAAAATAATTTGAGAGTAAGAGAACTTTTCAGAAAAAGTAATTAAAATTGTATAACTAAAAAAGACTATCCTTAGATTGTGATAGTCTTTTATTTTTGTTAATCTTAAAAAAATTTTTTTAAAATCAATCAGTAGCAAAAAATTAATTTGCCAATGAATTAACTTTTAATGTTAATCTAGATTTTTTTCTTGATGCAGTGTTTTTCTTAATAACACCTTTTGTTACAGCTTTATCTAATTCTTTATATGCTACTTGTAATGCTGATTTAGCTTCGTCGACATTTTTAGCTTCAACAGCGGCAAGCACTTTTTTTACGAAAGTTCTAGTTCTGCTTCTGATAGCTTGATTTCTAGCTGCATTTCTTTCACCAATAAAAACTCTTTTTTTAGATGATTTTGAGTGTGCCATTTATTTCTCCTTTCAATAGTTTTACTTATAAAATAAATTGCTATATAGTTAAATATATTGCAAATTACACAATATATTATCATTTTTTTCAATAAAAATCAAGATATAAAGAATAATTTTTTTCTATTGTCTTGATACTAGGTTATTTTAATCAATAAATATTTTTTTGTGATTTATATGTTTTTTCTTTTTTTATAAAGCAAAGGGGAACAGTCGCTATCCCCTTTGCAAACCCAGCTCGTCTAAGCATTTTTTTTGAATGAAAACTAAACTCGCTTTTTAATAAAAGTTATACCGACCCTTTAGATATTTATTTTTTAAATGTTTTGAAAAAGCTCAAACAGTAGTTTTCATTCCAAAAAAATCACGACATTTTTCATTTAATCATAAATAACTATTTTGATTAAAAATTATAATTTAAAAAAAGACTCTATAAGTTTTAAAATAAGCAAAATTTTGTTAAAGAAAAAATATATGAATTATATAAATAAAATCCATTAACAATAATTTTTTCAATAGGTATATAAAAAAAGAAAGAGAAATTTTTTATTCAAATTCCTTGATAAATTTAGAAAAAATCTGTATAATAGACATAGGAAAAGAAAGTTATTTAAAAAATGGAAGGAAGAAAGATTATGAAAAAAAGACCAGTAGTTTTAATAATTTTGGATGGATGGGGGATGAATCATCATGATAATGAAGTTGATGGAGTAAAATTGGCTCATCCAGTTAATTTTAACAAATATCTTAAAGAATACCCTCATACTGAATTGAGAGCAGATGGAGAATTTGTTGGGCTGCCTGAAGGACAGTTTGGAAATTCTGAAGTTGGACATACAAATATTGGTGCTGGAAGAGTTGTTTACCAAATGTTGCCAAAAATCTCAAAAGCTATTAAAGAAGGTACAATTTTAGAAAATAAAGTGTTATCAGATATTATGGAAACTACAAAAGCTAATGGAAAAGCTTTACATATTACAGGATTAACTTCTGATGGTGGAGTTCACTGTCACATTGACCACTTGATTGGATTAGTTGATATGGCTAAGAAAAAAGGGCTTACAGAAGTTTATGTTCATGCGATTATGGATGGAAGAGATACTGCTCCTGAAAGTGGAGTGGAATACTTGGCTCAATTGCAAAAAGCATTGGATGAACTTGGTGTAGGAAAAATTGCTACAGTTGTAGGAAGATATTATGCAATGGATAGAGATAATAACTGGGACAGAGTGGAACTTGCCTACAATGCCCTAACTTCTGGAGAAGGAAACTTGGCAGCTACTGCTGATGAGGCAATCAGAAATTCTTATGCAGAAGGAATTACAGACAAATTTGTAAAACCTGTTAAAATTGGTTCAAAAGACAATGGATTAATTAAAGATGGAGATGGTGTGATTTTCGCAAACTTTAGACCTGATAGAGCTAGACAATTAACTAGAACATTTGTTGACCCTGAATTTAATGGATTTACAAGAAAAGTTTATCCTAAAGTAAACTTTGCTACAATGGCTCAATATGATGCGACATTCAGTTCACCAGTGGCATTCCCGCCTGAAATAATTATAAATGGATTTGGGGAAGTGGTATCAAAAGCTGGATTAATTCAAGTAAGAACAGCAGAAACTGAAAAATATGCACACGTTACATTCTTCTTCAATGGTGGAAAAGAGGAGCCGTATCCAGGGGAAATCAGATTATTGTCTGATTCACCAAAAGTTGCAACTTATGATTTACAGCCTGAAATGAGCGCTTATGAAGTTAAAGAAAACCTAATTAAAGAATTAAATACTGGAAAAGTTGACACAGTTGTATTAAACTTTGCAAATCCTGACATGGTTGGGCATACAGGAAATGTTGACGCTGTTATTCAAGCTTGTCAAGCAGTAGACAACTGTACAGGACAAATTGTAAGAAAAGTATTGGAACTTGATGGTGCAGTATTAATTACAGCAGATCACGGAAATGCTGACTTATTAGTAAATCCTGAAACTAAAGAGCCTCATACAGCACACACTGTAAATCCAGTTCCATTCATTTTCATTACAAATGATATGAAAGATGCAAAATTGAGAACAGATGGAAAACTGGCTGATATTACTCCAACAATGCTTGATTTATTAGGATTAGAAAAACCAGCTGAAATGGATGGAAGTACATTAATTATAAAATAATAGTTTTATAATTAAAAAATAATTTTAAAGATAATATAAAAACAGTGTATTTAAAGAAATCTCTCTAAAATTTATATAAAAAAGAGAGATTTTTTTGTTGTAATGGAAATAAAAAAATGTTATAATACTACGAAAAGAAAATTTAGATTTAGATTTGAAATTAAAATTACTTTAAAATTATGCTAGAAGGAACTACTAATCTTAAATTATACAATAGTTCATTTTTACTAAATCATAAAAATATTTTGAGAATAAATTTGAAATTTCTAATTATATAGTAAAGTTATTTAAAGATAAAATTTTAGTTAATAAATTAGAGTACTCAAACCTTATATTTATATAAATAATTTATGGTTCGAGTATATTTTATTTCAATTCTAAGAATCTTAAAAAATTGGTATATTTTAAAGTGAACTGAATACACCAACTAAATAACATGATTTAGAAAGCCAATCAATTTAAAATAATTCGTAAACAATACTGCTCTACTCCATTCCAAATCAATATTTCTTTATTTTTTATAATTTTGAATAGATTTGAAATATAAAGATAATTTTAATATGATAAGCTGTAATCATGTAAAAATTTTAAATTTTAACTATTATATAGTAATCGGTATTTAAAAAATTAACAGGAGAGTTAAATAATTCGAAAATTATGAGTTTTTGTATCTTATAGTAAAAAAATCAAAGTAAAAAGGAGAAAAATATGAGTAACAATTTAAAACAGGCAAAAAAAGACTTGAAGGCTTTTGCTAAAAGGGCAAAAAACGTAAAGTATACAGAATCATTGCTGTTCTCGTACTTAATAACAGGGATGATAACATTTTCAATTGGGATAAATACATCTTCAGATATGCTTTATGAGCGTATGAACAAAGAATTGGTAATGTCAGCTGAAAAAACAAGGGTTGCAATAAAGAAAAAGAAAAAAGCAAACGAAGAAGCTGTAGAAGACTTGAACTTGGAATTAGTTCAATTAATGGAACAAGGAGATCAGGTTGTAAAATCAAAATGGGCATCATGGCAATTTGGAGCCAATACTTTTACATCAAGTAGTAACGGAGCTTATAAAGGAAGAGGAGACAAGGCGGTTAAATATCCCTTTAATGGCATATTTACTAGAGGTGACTGGGGAGAGACTGGAATTTTGTCTAATAGAAGAAAAAATTTTATAACACCATCAATTAGCACTTCTACAGTAGGTTCACAATCTTACGGATTAGCATCATTGTTACACGTTCAAGAACCTGAAGTGGAAATTCAGATAATGGCAAATGTACGTCCAAAATCTATTTCAAAAGAAGAAATCACAATAAATCCACAAATTGATATGCCAAGAGCTGTAGTACGTCCAGCAATTAATTTGAGTGTAACTTCGCCAATAACGGCACCGACAATTATACTTCCTACATTAAATCCTGTTACGATTGAAGTGCCGAATCCACAAGAGCCAGCTACACCGCCTACAGTAACGGCTCCAAGCATCAGTATGAATTTGTCAGCACCGACAATATCTGTAAATATAACACCGCCATCACTAAGTATGAATGTAACGGCACCGACTCCAACTGTAAACACATTGACAATTACTCCTCCAAATATTTCAGAAGTTAGTGCAATTAGTGTTACTAAACCTACTGCTCCAAGTGTTACACCACCAAATCCAACAGCGAATCCTATAGTTTTTAGTATTCCACGATTGGATTCATATGGAAATAGTATAACTGCTGATAATACAATGAATGCTAATACTAATTTGCTTAATTCTAGTTATACATTAAGTCAGGCACCTGTTGGTCATCGTAAAGCAATTGGAGAATACATGACTAATAACGGTTCTTTTTATTCAGGTGAAAATACAGAGATGCATGTAGATATAACTAAGCAAAGAGCAATAACGTTAGATCCAGGTCTTCCTTCAGGTAGAGGGGGACGAGATAATCCGTCGTTTTCATTTGAAAATAAAGGAAAAATATATTTAGAGGTAATGGAAGTAGCAGGAATTGAAGTACAGCCAGATACATGGAATAATCCGCAAGTTACCGGTATAAATGGTTCAACAGGGCTTATAAGTGGAAATAAGTCATTACAGGTAGCTCTTTTATTTACAGATGAAGGGACAGGTAGCAGTGTTACAAATAAACATACATTGAGAAATGAAGGTGAAATCAGTTTAAGCGGAAATATTTCAGCAGGATTTGCAACTAGTGATTTTAAGAATGGTGTAAATATAAGCACTATTGCAATTAACAATGGAAATGTAAATATTAGTGGAGACAATAGTCACGGTATGGTTGTTTCAAAAACAACAAATGCTTTAGGACCTGATTCAAGTTTTGTGAATAATGGAAAAATTAATGTTACTGGAAATGATTCGGGTGGTATGACAGTACTTGGTAAAATTCAAGGTGGAGCTATTAATAATGGAACAATTACAATAGCTGCTAAAAATTCATTTGGACTTTACTCACAAGTAGATTCTGATGTAAAAAATACTAAAGATGCAAATATTGATATTGAAAATGGCTCTCAAGGAAGTATGGGGATAAGGGTTGGAAATGCTTCGGCAACGAATATGAAAAATGAAGGTACGATTACTATTAATAGTACAGATGGAAAAAATATAGGAGTTTATTCAAGTTCAGCAAAGTTTGTTAATGAAGGTAAAATTAAAGTAAATGGAGCAAATGAAAATATTGGAATGTACTTTAACGGAACGACTGGAACTACAGGAAATCAAGGAACAATAACAGTTGCGGGAAATAAAGTATATGGTGTAATCTTAAATAATGCGACATTTGAGAATGAAAAAAAGATAGAAGTAACATCAACTGGTACTGATTCTATTGGATTATATCTTTCAAATGGATCTGTTGCAATAAATAAAAATGGAGCAACTATTTCAAATGCTGCATATCATGCTGTTGTACAAAATACAGGAACATTTACAAACGCTGGAGTTGTATCCGTTGAAGCAGGTGGAAAAGTAGGGTTATATTCAGAAAATGGAACCTTTACAAATGCAAGTAATGGAGAAATAAAATCTAGTAATGGTGGAATTGCAATATTTACTAGTGGCTCTACTGGAACTGTTGAAGGTACAGTTACAGTTGGAGATTCTGGAACTAGCACTGGAATCGGAGTATATTCTGATGGATCTACTACAAGTACTACTTTTCAGGGAAATGCAGTATTAAATTTGGGAGAAAGAACAGTTGGACTTTATTCATCCAAGGCTAGTGATTTTAGAACAGCCTTTATAATGACAAATCTTAGTACTTCGATTGGTAAAAAATCTGTGTTCGCTTACTTTGGAAATACTGGGAATACAGCAGATGATACTGTAGATATAACAAACACAACGTTACAAAATTTAACAGTTTCAAGTATGGGTGAAAATTCAGCTGTATTTTATGGTGCGAAAAATACGACTATAAATATTGATGGAAATATTACGGCTGACAGTACGAAATTTTCTAATATTGATGATTCTGCACAATTTTTAGTATCTGATGCTGGGAAAGTTAATATTAAATCAGGAAAAATCTTGACTTCTGAATTTAAAACGACAATTTCAGGATTAAATGGAGCTGTTGTAACAAATGATGGAAAACTTGCATTAACAGGAAAAGATGGAGCTATAGGAATTTATTCCAATGCTTCAAAAGTGACAAATAATAATATAATAACAACTGCAAATAACAGTTCAATCGCAATTTATGGAAAAGAAAGTTCAACATTGACAAATAGTGGTACTGGAAAGATAACAACTTCTGGAACTTCGTCAGTTGGGATACTAGCAAATAGCAGTACAGTAAGTAATGCTTCTGGTGGAGAAATAACAACTTCTGGAACAGGATCGGCAGGAGTTTATGGAATAACAAATTCAACAATTGAAAATTCTGGAAATATAACTACAGAAGAAACGGGATCAGCAGGAATTTATGCAGATAACAGTGATGTTACAAATGAAACAACTGGGAAAATAACTTCTAAAAAAGGAAGTTCAGCAGGAATTTATTCAACATCTACATCTGCAAAAAATGTTAAAAATAAAGGAACTATAGAAGTTGGAGTGGCAAGTTCGACTGAAACTCAAAATGTTGGAATTTATGCAGAAGGTAATCAAAACGTAGAAAATTCTGGAAACATAAATATTCATATAGGTAATTCGATTGGTGTCTATGGTAAGGGTGCTGATGTTATAATTGAAAATAAGAAAAAAATAACTTCAGATACTTTGGCTTCAGATGCGATAGGGATAATGTCAGAAAAAGCAAAAGTGACTAATTTCGCAGGTTCTGAAATAAAATTACAAGGGAAAAAATCAGTTGGAATTTATGGTAAAGAATCTGAAATCGAAAATAGCGGAGATATTTTACTTACTGATACAACAGCTGCTTCGGCTTCAGTTGGAATTTTGGCAAATAAAGGAAGTGCTACAAATAAAGGGAATATAGAAATGAATGGTGGAGCTTCTGCTGGAATGCTAGGTTTAGATGGAGCGACTATTTCAAATGATGCTACAACTGGAAAAATTACAATAACTGGAGATAAGTCAGCAGGAATCTATGCAGAAGACTCATCGCCTTCAAATGCAGGAACAATAAGTATTGAAAGTAATAAATCAGCAGGAATTTTTGCAAAAATTTCAGATGCTGTTTCAAGAACTATCGCAAATACTGGAAAAATTGAGTTAAAAGGAACTGGTAAAACAGCATCAGCAGGGATGTATGTAGAGATTAAGAGTACAGCAACAGGAACTACAACATTGCAAAATGAAAAGGATATAATTGTTGGTCAGGAAGAATCAGCTGCAATGTATTTGAAAAATAATGCTGGAGATAATGCTGGAATTGTAGTAAATGAAGCTTCTAATGGAAAAATTGATTTGGATGTTAAGAGTACAGTTGGAATTTTTGTTGATAAAGCTACAGGAAAAAATAAAAATATAATAAATGTAAAAAAAGAAAATTCAGCAGGAATGTATGGGAGTAACGACTCTAACATAACTAATGAAAAAACAATAAATGTTTCACACGAAAATTCAGCAGGAATGTATGCTTCAGATTCAAATGCAACAAATACAGCTAATGGAACAATAACGTTGACAGGATCTGCTGGAGCGACTAGCGGTTCGGCAGCAATGTATGGAAAAATAACAAACTCATCCCAAAAAGACTATTCTATCTTAAATGAAGGAATAATAAATCTGACAAACGTTATCAAGAATGTTGGAATATATGGTGAATCTGTAAGTGGGGCATCTAAAAAATTGACATTACAAAATAATAAAGAAATAAATATTGCTAATGGAAGCCCGGAATCAGTTGGAATATTTGCTTTAAATGATGTTAATAATAATGTAGATAAAATAGAAGTTATTAATAGTTCTGATGGAGTAATAACAGTAAATTCAGAAGAATCAATCGGAATTTCAGCTGTAAAAAGCACAGTTGATAATAGTGGAACAATTATTATGAATGACAAAAAATCAGCAGGAATTTATGGTAAATCTGGATCAAAAGTAACTAATAATAAAAAAATAGAGATTAAAGAAGAAGAATCAGCAGGAATTTATCTTGAAGACAGTAATGCAGTAAATGCATCAGCAGGCACTATTGATGTGCATAAAGGAGCTTCAGCGGGAATTTATGGTAAATTTACAAAAAATGCGACAGAAAATAATACAATAGAAAATAGTGGAATAATTACTTTAAAAAATACAGCTGGGCAAGTAAAAAGTGCAGGAATTTATGGAGAACTTGAAGCAGCTGCAACTAAAACATTGGTTATAGAAAATAAAAATAAAATAGATGTCAGCATGAAAGAATCAGTTGGAATATTTTCTACAAATGCTACAAATAACAGAGGAAATTTAACAGCGGATAATAAAGGTCAAATTGAAGTAAATTCTGAAAAATCAGTTGGAATGCTTTCAGATAATTCAGTAACAAATAATAAAAACAAAATAGCAGTAAACAACAAAGAATCAGTTGGAATGTATGGGAAAAATGGTTCAGAAATAAAAAATCATAATGGTGCTACAATTGAAATATCATCAGCTGGAGAGAGTGCGATAGGAATTTATGCTACTGGTAAAAATACTGCCACATCGAATGCTACTGAAGGAATAAATGAAGGAACTGTTACTGTAAAAGGTAAAAAAGCGACAGGAATGCTTGCGACTGATAAAGCTAAAATAACAAACAACAAAGAAATAATAGGAACAGCAGAATCAGTAATTGGAATGTATGGTGTAGACGATGAGACAGCAGTTATAAATGCAAAGAATGCTACTATTAAATTGACTGGTGAAAAGTCAACAGGAATATTCTCGAAAGATGATGCAACAGCTGAAAATTCAGGAACTATAAATTTAACATCATCTTCTAAAAATTCAGTTGGAATGTTTGGTTCGGCAAGTGCCACTGGGAAGAAAATCAGCTTGACAAATACAGCAGATGGTGTGGTTAATGTAGAATCTGAAAACTCTACAGGAATGTTTACAAAAAATAATGGTAATTTGGCTGATTCAACTATAAAAAATGAAGGAACTATAAATCTAAAACAAAAAAGCACAGTTGGAATCTATACACCAAAATCTACCATAACAAAAGTAGGAAAAATAGCATTAAATGATGATGCGGACTCATCAGTAGCCGTTTATCTAAAAGACGAGGCAACAGTAACTGATACAACTACAGGAACAATAAATTTAGGTACAAAAAATCAAAATAGAGTTGCGTACTATATTAAAGGAACAAGTGCTTCTGATACAGGAAAGATTAATGGATCAAATATTGGAAATATAAGCGGATATGGAGTTGGAGTTTATCTTGATGGAGGAACGTTAAATTCAAGCACATCAAAATTAGACTACACGACGGGTTCTAATACTGGTAATGGAATAATCGGACTTCTTATGAAGGGAGCAACTGCTGATATTTCGGGTTATAACCAGGGAGTAAAAGTAGGAAACTCTGTATTAGGTGGCTCAAATGATCTTTATGCAATTGGAATTTACACTGATGGACAAGGAGCATCTGGAAGCCCTAAAACAATATCAACATCAATAACTACAGGAGCAAATGGAGTCGGATTATTTGCTGAAAATAGCAGTCATATTAAATATACAGGAACTATGAATATAGGAGATAACACAACAGCTGGAACTGGTATTTATATTGGAAATGGTGGAGATGGAACTAAAGCTTCAACGGTAACAATTGATAATGGTGCAGATATTAAGCTAAACGGAGCAAATGGAGTTGGAGCAATAGTTACTAGCAAAGCGACAGTTAATTTTGAAAGTGGTGCAAAAATTGAATTTGGTGGAGATGGAGTAGGTATTTTTGCTCAAAAAGGAGGATACATTGTAGATAATGGTGGAACATTAGTTACTAATGGGTACTCTGTAGAAAGAACCAGAGTTACTGAAGGAAGTTCCATAACTTCAAAAAATCTAACTGTAGCACTTGGAAATGCATTAGATACTGGAAATATACTTTCTCACGTTATAAATGGGGAAGCTATTATACAAACAGGAGTAACAGTCGAGGCAAAACCGTCAACTAAGAATATTATTGGACTTATGGCAGATGGAAATAGCAATCCTGCATTAACTTGGGCTGGAACTGCTGGATATGATGCTGAAAACAAAGGAACTTTGGATTTATCAAATGCCAAAACAAGTACAGCAATGTATCTTGAATCATCAAGAGGACTTAATTCACAAGATATTCTTGTAGGAAATAAATCAACTGGAATTTATGGAATTTATAAAACTTCAACACCAGTTTATAGCAATGCACCAGCAGGAACTGAAAATAAAGGTATAATTACAACAACAGCTGGTTCTAAAATAACAGTTGGAGATGAATCTTCTGCTATTTATGCAATTGGATTTGATAAAGTTGAAAATAAGGGAGAAATAACTGGTAAAGATAAATCTGTTGGAATCTATGCTAAAAATACAGCTGCAAGCAGTAAAGTGATAGATGTTGTAAATGAAGGAAACATCACTTTAGGAAAAGGGTCAGCAGGAATTTATATTGCACCAGAAACTTCGAATGCTTCAAATGCGACAGTTGTAAATAGTGGAAATATAACAATTGGAGATTCTACATTTAATCCTAGTGGAAGTGTTGAATCTACTTCAGTTGGAATATTTGTAAAAAACAAAACAAACTTGACTACTTCTGGAGATATAACAGTTGGAAATAAAGGATTTGCACTGTATGGAAATGATTCTACATTGACCGTAACTGGAGGGAATTACAATTTTGCAAATAACGGAAGTTTGGCATACTTGGAAAATAACGCAGTGTTAAATTATAATAATGCTGGAACATTGACAACTTCTTCGGAGCCGATGTTATATATTGTGGATAGTAAAGCACAAACGAATAATAATGACATCATTGTATCTTCAAAAGGAACTGGAATTTATATGACAGGAACATCTTCTTTTGGTGGATGGAACAATATGACTTTAAATAATGGTTCTACAGGAATTTATGTAGACAATTCAAATGCTACGATAGATGGCAAGAAAATAACAGGTACATCTGACAAGGCAAAAGGAATTGTTTCAATAAATTCAAATGTTACGAATAAAGCGGATATGAAGTTTTCTAGTGATGATTCAATTGGAATTTTCTCACAAAATAAATCAGGTGTGGCAAAATCAATTTTAAATAGTGGAAATATTGATATTACTGGAAAACGTTCAATTGCAGCATATCTGGAAGGAACATCGGATCAGACATTTGAAAATAGCGGAACAATAAATGTAGATAAAACTGCAACCGCTGTTAAAAACGACTCTACTGTTGGAATTTATGCACAAAATGGATCAACAATTAATATCAAAAATAGTGGAACAATAAATGTTGGAGAGGCTTCATTTGGAGTTTATTCGCTTAGTGAAAACGGAAATGTGGAGACAACAGGAAGTTCTGTAATCAATGTTGCAGACAAGGCTATCGGTGTGTATAAAAAAGGTGGAAATGTTAACTTAGGTGGAACAATAAATGTTGCCAATCATATTGCGACAGATGCTAATAGTGAACCTGTTGGAGTTTATGGAACAAGTGGAGTTTCAATTAACGATACTACATCTAACTTTACTGTTGGAGATAAGTCTTACGGGGTAATTTTATCAAATCCAGGTATGAGCAGAACAAATGTTTATTCAAATTCTGCTTCATCAAATGTAACTTTAGGAAAAGAGTCGACTTTCATTTATACAGAAGGAGCATCATCAGTAACAAATAATGCAACAATTACATCTGGAACAAATGAAAAAATTATTGCAATCTATGGAAAAGATGGAGCAAATATTGTAAATAATGGAATAATTGATCTGTCACAAGGAATCGGAAATCAAGGAATTCTTGTAACAGGAGCATCTAATGCTGTAAACAGAGGAACAATCAAAATCGGAAAAACTGATAAATCTGATCCAAATAACATTGTTTATGGAATCGGTATGGCAGCCGTAGGAGGAGCAAATATTTCAAATGAAAGAGATATTTATGTTTCAGGACATCTAAGCATTGGAATGTACGGAGATGACAGAGGGACGACATTAAGAAACTCTGGAAATATATACTTGGATGCTTCAAGTGCAACATCTTCTGATAAAATTCAAACAATGATGGGAGTATTTGTAAATAATGGAGCAAAATTTGTAAATACTGGAAATATTACTACAGCTGGCTCTTATCGTGGAAATGACAATGTTCAAGGTATTGTCGGAGTTGCTGTATTAAATGGAAGTACTTTGGAAAATTATGGAACAATAAATATTGATGCAGACAACAGTTATGGAGTGTTAATAAAAGGTACAGCAAATAATAAATCAATAATTAAAAATTATGGAGAAATCAACATAAATGGTTATAAAACTTATGGAGTAAGATATGATGTAAATTCTCAAGGAGTATCTGGAGATTTGCCAATAGCATCTAATGCAACTCCTGGAAATGTATTACCAGCATTAAATTCTGGAGCGGGAAGCATTACTTCTGGAAATGGAGCAAAAGATTATTATGCGCCAACAGATCCAAGTAAAACTGTTGGAGGAGTGGGAATTGTTCAATTGCCAAATGGACGGCTTGCAATTCAGAGAAATGGTGTAACACTAGATGACAGTCAAGTTCAGACAATTGATTATACTACGCCTTACACAAACTATGCTTTCTCAAACTTTGGAGTATATGTGGATACATTGGGAAGAACACGTCCAATTAACATAAATGGAGCAAATTCTCTTGGAATTAACAGTGATTTATTAATCGGAACAGAATTTTCAGTACTTACAAATGCAAAAAATGTAATTATTGGGAAACAAATATTACAGCCGTTCTTAAATCAGATAAATTCTGGAATATTTAACTTTACTCCGTATTCTGCTTCGCTAACTTGGATGGCAACACCTGAAGTTGACCCATCTACACAGCAGATTACACGTGTACTTATGACAAAGATTCCTTATACAGCCTTTGTAGATAAAACAACAAATGAATACAATTTTACTGATGGATTGGAACAAAGATATGACGTTAATAGCTTAGATTCAAGAGAAAAAGAAATATTTAATAAATTGAATACAATTGGAAATAGTGAAGAAGCGTTATTGGCTCAAGCAATTGATGAAATGATGGGACATCAGTATGCAAATGTTCAACAAAGAATTTTTGAAACAGGTAACTTGCTGAATAAAGAATTTACATATTTAAGAAATGAATGGGATACGAAGTCTAAAAATTCAAATAAAATAAAAGCCTTTGGAATGCAAGGTGAATACAAGACAGATACAGCGGGAATCATTGATTATAAAAATAAAGCCTATGGATTTGCATATTTGAATGAAAATGAAACTGTAAAACTTGGAGAATCGACAGGATGGTATGCAGGGGCAGTAAGAAATAGATTTGATTTTAGCGATATAGGTAGATCTAAAGAAGATCAGAGTATTGTAAAAGCAGGTGTATTTAAATCAATGCCAATAGGAAAAGATCATAACAATAGCTTGAACTGGACTATTTCAGCAGAAGGATTTGTAGGAACTGGTGAAATGAAGAGAAAATTCCTTGTTGTTGATGATATATTTGAAGCAAAATCTGAGTACCGTTCATATGGATTTGGATTGAAAAATGAACTTAGAAAAAACATCAGAACAAGTGAAAGAACAAGTATCTCACCTTATGGAAGTTTAAAATTTGAATATGGAAAATTTGATGGAATAAAAGAGGATACTGGGCAAATGCGTTTAGAAGTAAAAGCGAATGACTATTATTCTATAAAACCTGAGGTTGGAGTGGAATTCAAATATAAACAGCCAATGGCAGTAAAAACAACATTTGTTGCTAAGTTGGGACTTGCTTATGAAAATGAACTAGGAAAGGTTGGAGATGTGAGCAATAAAGCAAGAGTTCGTTATACAACTGCTGACTGGTTTAATATAAGAGGTGAAAAGGATGACAGACGTGGAAACGGAAAAGCTGATTTGAACCTTGGAATTGAAAATACAAGATTTGGTGTAACAATAAACGCAGGTTATGATACAAAAGGTGAAAATGTGAGAGGTGGAATCGGATTTAGAGCAATCTACTAATCTATATTTCTTATTCATAAATCTGTAAACAAAAAGTATATTTTAAGAAAGAGTTATTTCACAATAAATGAAGTAGCTCTTTTTTTATTGAATAAATTTAATAAATTTTTTTTAATTAATGAATGAAAAAACATAAAAAATGTTGTATAATATAAATGTATAGTCAAATGTATTGAAAATATATTTATAATTAGTTCACTTAAAAACTCAAGAAAAATATGTAAAAAGAACTGGATTAGTAGAGAACTTATCCATTTACTTTGTTTTAAGCTAGACTGTATGATAGAATCATTTTGAAATTAAACGAATGGGGTTAAATATAGTTTTTTAAGATAAGCCTAAATAAAAGGAGGTTTGTAAAATGACTAAAAATGAAGTAATAAAAAGTCTTACAGATAAAATAGAAATAAAGTCTGTTTACAATGAAATAGTAGACTTCCTAAATGGAAAGACAGAAAAGATTAATAATGTTTATAAAAGGAATTTACGATATATTAATAATTTTGAGATGAAAGAATTTATAAAAAGGGATGACTTCTTGGAAAGTGAGGCAGGGAAGACATTATTAAAGTATTTTGAGTATATGTATAATAATTTTCCTGATGAACTTAGTTATCAATTTTCAAATTTTCCTTTAAAATACAAAATATATAAATTTTTAGGTTTTTCAGATGAATTTGTAAAAAAGGATTTTGAAAATAATTCGGAAACTAAAAATAAGAATATTTTTTGGAATAATTGCAAGTATTTTTTGAAATATTTTGAGAATTTGGCAGATAGTTATATTAAAAACTACGATTCATATTCAGATAATTTTTTGATAAAATTAGGAATTTTGATAACTGTTAAAAATGTTATATTAAAATGTGAGAAAAAGTCTGAAAATATAGAAGAAATACAAAAACTTGATAATATCTTTATAAGATATATTGCAGATAAAATTGAAAAATATAAAATTAATAAAATATTTTCAAAACATCTCGACAATAAAAATTTTAAAAGATATTTTCAAAATATGAAAATTTTAAATATTGAAAAAGTAAGAAAATACATGGAAAAAAGTTTTTTTGAAATTTTGAGCGAAAATAAAGCGATTTCAGAAGTTGTTTCTGAAGGAATGGAACTGTTTATTATGTTTTCTGAAATTGAATTTTCTTCAACAAATAACAATTATTATTATCGAAATAAAATGTTTGAAAAATTGGAAAAAAATTTTAAAAAATATAATTTCTCACAAAAGCAAAGACTTTATTTACTTGTAAACTATGGACTTAATGTTATTTTTAATAATTTTGAGCGTTCTAAAAAGATGTATTATTTATTTTTGGATACAATAAAGGAAGATTTAGAAAGTGCAAAAGAATTTTTAAATGACAATCTTGAAGAAAATAAATTAGAATATTCATTTTTGCTACATTTTTTTATAAGAGAAAATTTAATTAATAAAAAAGATCAGCAAAAATTATTAGCAATGTCTGAAGAGATATTAATCAAAGATTTAAAAGAACTGTTTGAAGAAAAAGCCTGGAAATGGCATCCAAGTAAATTTAGAAATCTTGGATTTTTGGAAAAAGAGAATATTGACTGGGAAAGTATTACCGTCGAATGTTTGGGATATAAGCCAGTAAATATTTTAGCAGAAAAGGATAAAATAATATTTTCGCTTTTTAAATATTCTGATAAATATAAAAAAGTTTTTCAATTTCTTATAAATAGCACAAAAAAGATTGATTTATTTAAAGATATATTTTTAAGATACGATGTAATTTATGGAATATCTGACTTAAGAAATATATTAAATGAAATGTGGAATTATGGGCTAAGATTAGATTTTATAAACAGAAAGTATTTTGAATATGTTGAGAGAAAAGGTTTTGATAATAAAAATAATAAAATTTGGATGGAATTTTTGCGTGAGCATGAAAAAGAATTATATAAAATTTTTGAAAAAGGGGTAGAAATATCAAAAGAAATCGAAAATTATGTAAATATTTTATATTTAAAAGATAATGGATTTGATTATTCAGAATTACCTAAATTACTGTTGAATGCAAATGAATATGTAGGACATCAGATTGAAAAAATTTTAAGAAGAAGGCTTGACACAAAAAATGAAATAGAAAAAATTATTGAAAAACAAATTTTTCCTGCTTCACATATTGCAGAAAGATTAGTAAAATATTGGGATAATATGGAAGCTCAAAAGGGATTAAGAAATTTAATGGATTCAAAAGAAATCTTTGAATATGCTGATAGCATCTGCCTTGAAAAACATGAGGAAAATGCAGTATTTAGTGGAGAAGTAGATTACGGAATGATAAGAATAAAGGACAGTGATAAAAAAATTCCTGCAAAATTAATGAAATTTTATGTATCAGAATATATACTCGCAAAAGATATCAGAAGTATTGAAGTTTGTAATAAAATTGAGGAAATAGTACAGAAAAAAGATTTGAGAAAATTTGTTAAAAAGATTTTTGACAGATGGAAAGTTCATATGTTTAATCCAAAGTATAAAAATATCTTTATACCGTTAATAAAAACTGCTAGCGTAAAACAGCTTGATGAAGTTACAGAGATAGTAGATATGCTTGTGAGCGAGTATAATAAGATTGCAGTTGCAGCTTATGGAATAAGAGTTTTATCGTTACGTGAAGAAGTTAAGCAAGTGGGGATATTATTAAACAGCTTCATATTAAACTATAAAGATAAAAGAATAAAAATGGCGGCTAACGAGGCATTGGAACTGATTTCGCAAAAACAAGGAATGACACGTGATGAATTAAATGACATTTTAGTTCCAGATTTTAACTTTGAGATGGATAGGACAAAAATATTTACTTATGGGGATAAGAGAATAAAAATTGAGCTTGATATTGCAAAAATTCCTCAGAAAGTTATTCTTTATGATGAAAATAATAATAAAGAAATAAAATCATTTCCAAAAGTGAGTAAAAAAAGAAATATTGACAATGAAATATTGGAAGAATATAAAAGAGAATTGAAGTATATAAAAAAACAGTTGAAAGAAATATCATCAGTTCAGAGAAATAATTTATTAAAGGCATTATTTACACAAAGAAAATGGAAAGCAGAAAAATGGAAGGAAATTTTTATAAAAAATCCAATTATGCAAAAATTTGCAATATTTCTTCTTTGGAAAGAAATAGATGAGAAAAATAACACTGTAAGTACTTTTAGATATACAGAAAATAATATTTTTGAATCAATTAATGAAAAGGAATATCAATTGAATCAAAATAAATTTGTAAATCTTGTATATTTTCCCGAATTAAAAGAAGAAGAGAGGGAATACTGGAAAATGTATTTTAATAATAAAAAAATACTTCAGCCAATAAATCAAATAAACATTCCTTTTTACAAACTTACAGAAGAAAAAAAGGAAAAAATAGAAATTTTAGATTATAATGAAAAAGAGTTTCTAGTAAAGACATTACGGAAAGAAAGTCCAAAACTTGATTTTGAGATAAATTATGGAAATGACGGAAAAGGATATGGAATTCATTACATTGATAAAAACACAGATATAACAGCTGTCATTTTAACAAATTCGTTTTTTTCAGGAGATTATACAAAAAAATTAAGAATCGAAAAAATAGTATTCTTTAAAGGAAGTCCAGTAGTTCAATATGAAAAAACATTGGAAAGTCAGGATATAAAACTGTTAAAACTAAAGGAAATTCCGAAGAGAATATTAAGTTTAGTGTGTTGTATGATTGAAATTTTATCAAGTGAAGGAAATAATTAAAATAAGGAGTATTTATGAATAATAAGAAAAAAATAGCGCTATTTTTAGGTGCTGTTTCTTTAATTGCTTTTGGAAATTATAAGCAATTTGTAAAAAATAGTAAGCAAAAAACAGTTGTAGAAGGAAAATCTAGCGAGAAAGCGTCTTCTTCGTCAAGTAAAGCGGATAAAGAAGGTAAAAGCAGTGAAAAAGCAACTTTATCTGCAGGAAATAATCCAACGCAAAAGGTTCAGAATACAGAAGTTATGGCTGAAATAAAATCAGTACCGCAGCCTCAGCCAGCTAAAACTGCAGTTCAAAATAATACAGATGATACCAAAAACAATAAATCTGATAAAAATTCAGAAACAAAGGACAGAGAGAAAAATATCAGCAAAGATAAAACTGAAAATTCGTCTCAAGATAGGAAAAACCAAAATTTAAAAAATAATAAAAAATTAACTGAGGATAATAGTCTAAAAACAAATAAAAATGTAGAAAGCCAATACAAGCTTAATACAAAAAATAAAGAAGAGACTAAAACTAAGAAAGAAAGTAAATCAAGTGAAAAAGCAACTTTATCAGGTGGAAATTAGGTGAAAACATGATGTATAAGGTTCAAGTACGTTTTTTATTTCATTCGGATATAAAAATTAAAATACCTGAAAGCTATGATGATTCTGTTTTTGACAGGTTATTTGGAATTTTAGAAGATGTGAATGAAAAGTATAATTCTTATGCTGAAAATTCTTATATTGATAAAATAAATAAAAATAGTGGGCATTTTGTAAAAGTAAATAATGAAACTATAAGTATTTTGAATAAAATTATTCATTTATCAAAAATTATTGGTGGAGAGTACGACATTACAATAATGCCTCTTATAAGACTGTGGGGTTTTTATAAACAAACCCCCATTTTGCCATCTTTTGATAAAATAAAAAAAGCGAAAAGGCTTGTGGATTATAAAAAGATAATTATTGACAAAAAGAAAAAGCGGGTAAAAATTGAAAAGAATCAGGAAATTATAACAGGTTCATTTATAAAGGCGTATGCGATAGAAAAAATGGCTCAGGAAATGAAAAAAATCGGGATAAAGGACGCAATTGTAAATGCTGGCGGAAGCAGTATTATTGCAATTAATGAATGGGGGATTATTGCTGAAAATCCTGAAGATGAGAAGGAAATATTAAGAAATATAAATGGAATGCCTGTAAGAATAACAAAATATGAATGTAATAAAGAAAATAAAGATAATGATTTATTTGAAATAAAGATAAAAGATACAAGTTATTCCACATCTAATCAGAAAAATACATATCTTTTGATAAATAACGAAAAATACGGACACATTATAAGTCCTAAAACTGGATTTCCATCTCAAAATAAACAAGTTGGAGTAATTACAAAAAGTGCTTTTTTTGGAGATATTATTTCGACAGGACTATATAATCAGACACCACAAAAATTTTATGAAATTATGGAAAAACTATCTAAAGAGATGGATATTTCAGGATTTTTGATTAATAATATAGGAAAGATATTTTATTTTAATATGGAAAAATATTTTTGTGGAAAATAAAAAAGGAAGAAGGAAATAAAATGGCAAAAGATGTTTTACATGAGCTAAGAGATATAAATTCGTTAAAGTCAAGGAGAAATAATGTAATACTAATATTCCTGTGTTTTCTAGTAGGAATTTTTTCTGGAATTATCGTGGGGACATATACATTAATATTAAAAAAGATGTCAATTTTTAGAGAATTTTTTACAACAAATCTAGAATTTTATAAAATAGCTATTGGAATAGCAATCTTTATTATTATGGGATTAGCTATACAATTTATGCTTACAAAATATCCATTAATTAGCGGAAGTGGAATTCCGCAAGTTAGCGGACTGCTTACGAAAAAGGTAAAGTTTAGATGGTTTGGGGAACTTATTACAAAATTTGTAGGAGGAATATTAGCAATAGGGGCAGGAATGTCTATGGGCCGTGAAGGGCCTTCAGTGCATTTGGGATCTTTGGTTGGTTCTGGGGTGAAGGAACTTACGAAACGCTCTGAAGTGGAAGAAAAGTATTTGGTAACATGTGGAGCAAGTGCTGGAATTTCCTCAACATTTAATGCACCGCTTGCAGGAGTGATTTTTTCTCTTGAGGAACTTCACAAATTTTTCTCGCCATTACTATTAATCTGTACTCTTGTAGCAAGTGGAACTTCAAATTATGTTTCAAGAATGATTTTAGGCTCACAAACTTCTTTTCAATACAATTTTGTGCTTCCAGAAGGTATACCGTATTATATATTTGCAATTATAACAGTTGTTTTTTGCATTATAATTACAGTTACTGGAAAAGCATTTAGCTATTTTCTGCTTTTAACGCAAAAACATTATAGAAATCTGAAATTGAATAAATATATAAAAATATCAATATTTATGATAATGGCGTATATTGTAGCAGTATTTTTTAGAGATATTACAGGCGGAGGACATGAACTTATAGAGGAAATGTTTGGAAAAAATGTAATGTTAAAAACAATCGTTATAATTTTACTTCTTAAATTCTTTTATACAATGTTTTGTTATGCAACAGGAGCACCAGGAGGAATTTTCCTGCCAATGCTTGTAGTAGGAGCTTTGATAGGAAAAGTTTATGGTGAGATATTAAATAATTATTTTTCAGTTCCAAATGAAATAATTGTACATTTTATGCTGCTTGGAATGGCTGCATATTTTACAGCAGTTGTCAGAGCTCCAATAACTGGGATTACATTAATTTTGGAAATGACAGGTAACTTTTCATATCTTTATATGCTAATAATTGTCTGTACAATAACTTATATTTTTACAGAATTGCTTAAAATGGAGCCAATTTATGAAAGACTTTATTTTAATATGTTTCATAAGCAAATTTTAGAAGAAGACAAGGAAAAGAGAAGAATACAGAAACGTGCTAAAAGATTGGAAATATTGGAAAAATGGTGGAAAAATAAAAAAATCGAAATTGGTATAAAGCCAGACGGAAAAAATGTAAAAGACAAGATAGTAACACTTTTAATTCCTGTCGGAGCAAATTCCGAATTTGACAATAAGATGGTAAAAGAGCTTAAATTACCAGAAAATCTGTTAATCGTGAGTGTGCGTAAAGCTGGGAAGGACAGTATCGCACGAGGAGATACATTGATTCAGAGTGGGAATCAGCTTGTGATTATTACAGATTACAGGACGGCACAGGAGTATGCTGGAGAACTGAGGGAGAGAGGAATGAAGATTGTTGATGAATTTTAGATATATAGTAAAACTACTTTAAAACTAAACTCAAAAGTTATGACTATTTTACTCAAACCCTAAATTTATATAATTTTTAGTAGTTTAATTTTAAGTAGGTTTGAGTATAATTTAAAATCTTTTTCTTAAACAAATAATTTAATTTTTTGACTTTGAAAAAATTAGAAATTATGTTATAATTTGAACTGTGATAAAAATTATCATAAATTTAAATACAGGGAGGAAAAATGAATAAAAGTAAAATTAACACAATTGTTGGTTCAATAGGGGCATTTATTGGAGTATTTGTATTTATAACGTATATTCCGCAGATTATTGCCAATATAGGAGGAGCAAAAGCACAGCCGTGGCAACCTCTTACTGCCTCAGTTTCTTGCTTGATATGGGTAATTTACGGATGGACTAAAGAACCTAAAAAAGATTATATTTTAATTGTACCAAATGCAGCAGGGGTAATATTAGGATTTATGACTTTTATTACAGCACTTTAATAAAAAAATAATTTAAAAGACTGTGAAAAAAACAGTCTTTTTTCTTTAACTTTTCATTTATATAGGGTATAATAAATACAGATAAAAATAGAAATAATAAAAATTTATTTAGGAGAGAAAATGAAAAATAAAATAAATGTACTTGGATTAGGACCTGGAAATTTGGACTACACTTTACCAGTTGTATTAAAAGAAATTGAAAAATCAGATGTAATAATCGGTGGAAAACGTCATATTGAAAGCCTTGGAAAATATGCAGAAAACAAAGAATACTGCTACATTAATGCTGATTTACAGCGAGTTCTGGATTTTATAAAAGAAAACCGTGATAAAAAAATGTCACTAATTCTATCAGGAGATACAGGTTTTTATAGTATGCTAACATTTATGCGAAAACATTTTGAGGCTAGTGAACTAAATGTAATACCTGGAATTTCCTCAATTCAATATATGTTTGCTAAAATTTCTGATTATTGGAATAATGCTTTTATATCTAGCGTTCATGGACGAGAAATGGATTATGTTGAAAAGTTACGGGAATTTGGTAAAATCGGACTTTTGACAGATAACAAAAATACACCGCAGAAAATATCGGAAACACTGATTGAAGCTGGAATGGATAGCTCTATTATTTTTGTCGGAGAAAATTTATCTTATGAGAATGAAGAAATTTTGGAATTATCAGTAAAAGAAATGGTAAAAGTTGAGAAAAAATTTGAAATGAATGTAGTTGTGATTTATTGGGATGGGAAGGAAGAGTAAGTGAAAAAATAGAATAGATAGAAAAAATACCACTTAACAAAATTAATTGTAGGTGGTATTTTTTTTATAAAATATTAAATTTTCCTAAAAGTATTAATTTGAAATATTTTATAATTTTTTTTAAATAATTTTTCTATCTTATTTTTATTATTTGTGTTAAGATATTTGTAATTTATAGTAAGCTTTTTAATAACAAGTTATTATGAGTTTTATATTATTTTAAATTTAAAATGATATATTTTGTATTTTATGAAAAGTAAATAATTTTTCAATTTTTTTTTACAAAGTATTTCTAGGTACTATAAAATAAGGTCTAAAATATATTTTCAATTAATTGTATTTTTTCAATAAAAATTTCAAAAATTTAATATTGAAATAGTTAAAATCATAGGTTATATATTAATGTAGCCTTAATTAAGGAGGTTAAATGTTAAATAATAGAGAAATAAAAATACTTGAGATTTTTTCTTCTGAAGAAGAAGTTTTTATTAAGAAATTAAAAGAAAAATTTGGTATTTCTGAAAGAATGATAAGATATGATATTGAAAAAATCAATTTTGTTTTGTCAATATTTAATATTAAGCCTATATATCGAAATAAATCAGGAACTTTTAAGCTGGATTGTGATAGTAAAATAAATAAAATAAAGGCTATAGTAAAAGAGGCAGAGCCTGTAACTATTGAAAAAAGAAGGAATTTAATAAAATTTCTGCTTATAACAACTGTAAAAAAAATTAATATATCTAATTTGATGGAAAAGTTTGATACATCAAGGATTACAATTAATGGGGATTTGAATAGGATAAAAAAAGAATTTGAAGAAAAAGAGATTAAATTAATTACAAAAAAAGGAATAATGCTTGAAGGGAAAATATCAAATTTAATAAAATATAGAGTTGAAAAAATATCAGAATGTCTTAATTATTTGAAAAATATAAAAAATAAGACTATTTATGGAATGAAAATAGAAGAAATATTTAAAGAAAATCTAGGCATAAGAGAAGTAAAAATTTTTAGTGATTTTTTGAAAAAAATACTATCTAAATTAAATTTTTCAGCAACTGATGAAAATTATAAAACATTACTTTCTTATATTATTTTGTTACAATCAGAAAGTTTTCACGAAGAAATTAGCAATTTTATATGTGTTGATGGTGAGATAATAAAAGAATGGAATGAATATGACATAATAAAAAAAGAAATAAAAAATTATGAATTAAATGAAATTTTTAATGAACAAGATATATTTATTATAACAGATTTAGTAGTTAAAATAAGTTCTTATAATAAAGATTCTGAATTTTATGAAAATTGGATTGATATAGATATTTTGGTAAAAAATTTAATTGAAAATATAAATAGCAGATTAAATGTGGATATATCAAAGGATAAATTATTGTTTGAATATTTAAGGCAGCATCTGAATCCATTTTTCTATAGAGTAAAAAATGAATACACATTAAATGATAAATTTATACAGGATTTAAAATTTACAAAAAATAATCTGTTTTATTTAATAAAAGAGTCTCTTAATATTTTGACAAATATATTAAAAAAAGATATACCTGACGAGGAAATATTTCTTCTGACTCTTCATTTTCAAGCTTCAATAGAAAGAGTTGTGAATAATAACATAAAAGTAAAAAGGATAATAATTATCAGTACATTAGGATACGGAATCTCTCAAATACTGGTAGATAATATATCTTCCTTGTTTAATGTCGAAATAGTTGCAGTAACTCCTTATTTTAAACTAAAAGAAACATTGCTTAATAATGAAAATATAGATTATATAATAACAACGATGGATATAGAGGATAAAATTTTATACAACATTCCAATATTAAAGGTAAATCCTGTATTTACAATAGATGACAGGAAAAAAATGCTAGATGTTGGTTTTGTATCGAATAATAAAAAAGTTTTAATATCAGAATTAATTCAAATTATAGAAGAGGAGGCAAAAATAAACAATAAAGAAGAATTGATAAAAAAACTTGAAAATAAAATGAAAGGAAGGATAATAAACGATGTTGTAGAAGCGGAAGAAGAAAAAGACATAATTACAAATGAAAATATTATTTTTAGTTACGATGGAAAAAATATTGAAGAAGCAATAGAATATACATGCAGACTTCTGGAAAAAATGAAATATATATCAAGTTCATACACAAAAAGTATTTTGGATATATTAAGAAATCATACATCCTATATGATAATACATAATGGAATAATTTTGCCACATTCAAAAAATAAAAATAATGTATTTAAAACTTCGGGAATTTTACTTGAATTGAAAAATACGCTTGAACTTAATGGAAATAATATAAAATACATTTTTACTTTTGCCATAAAGGATAAAGAAAAAGAACTGAATAGAGTGAGTAAAATTATAAATAAAATTTTTAAAGACGAACTGATAGAAATAATGAAAACAAAAAATAAAAATAAAATAGTGAAATATTTTTCAGAAAATACAGATGCATAGAAAGGAATAAGGTATGAAAGATTATTTTAAAGAAGAAAATATTTTTTTTGATTTTGAAGCAAATGACAGAAATGATTTTCTATCTAAAATAGGTGAAATTTTATTTGAAAAAAAATATGTAAATAAGGGATTTGTAAATTCGATTATTGAAAGAGAGGAAAATTATCCTACAGGATTGGATTTTGGTGAATATAAAATTGCTATACCTCATACAAATCCTGAATTTGTCAGTAAAGAAGGTATTATAGTAGTTAAACTGGAAAAACCAGTTATTTTTAGAGACATGGGGTTAAATGAAAATGATTTGGAAGTATCAGTAATATTTGTACTGTTGATACAAAAGGGAGAAGAGCAGGTAAATTTATTGACAAAATTGATGTCTTTGCTGGAACAGAAGGAAGTTTACAATAGTATAAAAAATACATCAGATAAAAAGGAAATATTACAAATATTAAGTAAAAATTTTTAGGCAAGGTGATTACGGATGATAACTAGAACTTTGGAAGTAAAAAACAGAACTGGGTTACATGCAAGACCTATCTCTCAAATAATAAAGGTAATATCAAAATATAAATCAAAAACTGTTTTTAGAGTAGGTGATAAGAAAGTAGAAAATAAAAGCGTCCTTGGTTTTTTAAAGTTAGGAGCTAAATTTGGAACAAAAGTTGAAATAGAAATAGATGGAGAAGATGAAACTGAATTATTAAAAGAATTGGAAAGTTTATTTTACTCAAATTTTGGAGAATAAAAAAATATTAAAATTAGGAGGAATTTATATGAAAAAAATAGTTGTAGCATGTGGATCAGGAGTAGCAACATCACAGACAGTTGCTTCAAAAATTAACAGTATGCTGGAAGATGAAGGAATAAGAGCAACAGTAGAAGCAGTAGACATAAAATCACTTGAAAGCATAATAGATCAAGTTGATGTTTATGTGACAATAGTTCCAGGATCTCAAACTTATGATAAGCCAATGATAAATGGAATTAAATTTTTAACAGGAATGGGAATGGCAGAAGAATTTGAAAAATTAAAAGAATTGCTAAAATAATATTGGCGATAAATTTTAGGAGGTAACAAAAATGTTTGGAAATATTTTAAACTATATTTTAGGATTGGGTGCAGCAATCTTTTTACCTATAATAATGATAATAATAGGATTGATAATAAAAATGAAATTTAAAAGAGCAATAGTTTCAGGATTAACATTAGGAGTCGCTTTTACTGGAATGAATGTAGTATTAGGTTTTATGTTTGATACTATAAGTCCAGTGGCTTCGGCTTTTGTTGAAAAAACAGGTATTCAGTTAAATATAATTGATGTAGGATGGTCTCCTATGTCTGCGATTGCGTGGGCTTGGCCTTATGCTTTATTCATGTTCCCTTTACAAATAGGAATTAATCTTTTAATGCTTGTATTTAAACAAACAAATATATTAAATGTAGACTTGTGGAATGTGTGGGGGAAAATTTTTACAGCTACAATGGTAGCAGCAATTACAGGAAATATTGCATTAGGTTTTATTGCGGCGGCAGTTCAAGTTATAGTTGAATTAAAAATAGGAGAAGCTACTCAAAAGAGAACTCAAGAAATAACTGGAATACCAGGAGTTACTTGTACTCACTATATGACATTGCAATGTGTAATAATGGAGCCTGTAAACAAATTATTAGATTATATTCCTTTATTTAAATTAGATGGGCAATTGCAAATGGACTGGCGGCTAAAATACCAGGAATTATTGCGTTAGTATTATTTTTTGGATTATTCTATATATTCGTAAAAAATATGAAAAATCAAGCTTAGTAATAAAATTTTAATAGAAGGTGATACAAATGTTAGAAAATTTGAAAAGAGAAGTTATAAAAGCGGCACAAGATGGCCAAAGACTTGACTTGTGTAAACATAAATCAGGAAATTTTAGCATAAGAGATAAGGAAACAGGGTATGTAGTAGTCACTCCGTCGGGTGTAAATAGAGAAGAATTGACAGTGGACGATATATGTGTATTAACAGTAGATGGAGAGCTGATAGAAGTTAAAAATGGTAGAAGACCATCAAGTGAAACTATGATGCATTTGGAAGTGTATAAAGCACGTAGAGATATAATGGCAATTGTTCATACACATTCAAAAATGGCAACTTCTTTTGCAGTATTAAATAAACCTATACCAGCGATTATCTATGAAGTTGCGACATTTGGTCTAAAGGATGCTGTTGTGCCAGTAGCACCGTATGCAAGACCTGGAACTGTGGAACTGGCAAAAAGTGTAATTGAACCTGTAAAAAGAGCAGATATATTCTTGCTTGAAAAACATGGTGTTGTAGCTTGTGGAACTGATATGTATGAAGCCTTTTTGAGAGCACAGTATGTAGAAGAATTGGCAGAAGTTTACTATTACACTTTATTAATAAACAAAGGTAATGAGCCAGCCAGTTTTTCTCCAGAAGAACTGGAAAGATGGAAATATCCAGAAAAATTGGAAAAAAAATAGGAAGAGGACTGTATCATGAAAAAAATAATAAATGAACCTGAAAATTTTGTAAAAGAGATGGTAGAAGGAATAGTAGCTGCCCATAGTGATAAAATACAGTTGCTAAATGATGATATAAGAGTGCTGATAAGAAGAGATAATCCTAAAAAAAATAAAGTAGGAATCGTCACAGCAGGAGGAAGTGGGCATCTTCCAACATTCTTGGGATATGTAGGAGAAGGAATGCTTGATGGATGTGCAATAGGAAATGTATTTGCTTCACCTTCATCACAGAAAATGTTTGATATGATAAAAGCATGTGATTTTGGAAAAGGAGTTTTGTGTCTGTATGGAAATTATGGTGGAGACAAGATGAATTTCAATATGGCATGTGAGCTAGCTGAATTTGAAGATATAAAAACAGCAAATGTGTTAGTTAAAGATGACGTTGCCTCAGCGCCTTACGAAAAAAAGGATACAAGAAGAGGTGTGGCAGGGATGCTTTATGCTTTTAAAATTGCAGGAGCAGCAGCAGATGAAGGTCTAGAATTGGAAGAAGTTAGCAAAATTACTCAAAATGCTTTAGAAAATATAAAAACAATGGGAGTAGCTTTATCTCCATGTATAGTTCCTGAAGTTGGAAAACCTACTTTTAGTATAGAAGATGACAAAATAGAAATAGGTATGGGAATACATGGAGAGCAAGGTATTGAAGTAAGGGAAATGCTAAAGGCAGATGAAATAGCGGATTTGATATTTACAAAAATAAATGAAGAGTTAGAACTAAAATCAGAAGATGAAGTTTCTGTAACTGTAAATGGATTGGGTGCAACTCCTTTAGAAGAACTTTACATTGTATATAATAGAATTTATAAAATTTTAAAAGAAAAAAATGTAAAAATAATAAAACCACATATAGGAGAATTTGCTACTTCTATGGAAATGGCGGGATTATCAATAACAATTTTTAAATTGAATGTGGAAACTAAAAGATTATTATTAAAAGAAGCAATTACACCGTTTTATACTAATGTGAATAAGTAATTTTAGGAAGGACAGGTAGTTATGGATATAAATGATGTAAAATTAATTACAGAAAATATACTTCAATTAATAAAAGAAAACAGAGATTATTTACTTGATTTGGACAGCCAATTTGGAGATGGAGATTTGGGAATATCAATGGTTCAAGGATTTTCTAGAGTAAAGGATTATTTAGGAACTTCCGAAGAAAAAGATTTAGGGAAATTGTTTTTTAAGATGGGAATGACCTTTAATGAGTCAGCTCCTTCGTCATTAGGAACGATTATTTCATTTTGGCTTTTAGGAATAGGTGGGAGTTTAAAAGGAAAAGAAAATGCGGATAAAAATGATATGAAAATAGCATTGGAAAATGGAATTAGCAAGTTAAAAGAAAGAGCAAATTCGAAGGAAAACGAGAAAACAATCCTAGATTCACTGTCTCCTGCTACAAAAGCTTTTGAGAGAAATACAGACGAGGAAAAAACAGTATTAGAAATTTTAAAAGAAGCGAGTGACGCTGCATCGAATGGAAGTGAGGCAACAAAAAATATGCTGCCAGTCCATGGAAGAGCGGCTTATCATGGAGAAAAAACCATAGGACATGTAGATGGAGGCTCTTATGTGGGTAAATTGATATTTGAGGGAATTTATAATTATTATAAAGAAAAATATGGAAACTGAATTAAGTAAAAAATGAGATATTATAAAATAAAATTTATAAAGTCTTTGTTAAATTTCTTATTTTAATATACTGGCTTTCTTGAGTGGAAATCTGCTTTAGAAGGTCAGTATTGTTTTTGTTGCAATATAATAAATTTATTCTGAAATAAGAGTTGGTTATTTTATTGCTAATTACATATTTTTACTTCAATTTTTAAGTATGTTAACAATATTTTGCAATAGATAATATAAAATTATAAAACAGGAGTTATTTTTATAAAATTATCTTTTGAAAAATCTATTAAATATGATAAAATAATAAATATTATAAGTTAAGTTTTGAAAATAAATGATAGAACTAAATACTAAAAAATTGGAGGAAAGCAATGATAAAGGAATACAAACCGTCGGAAATTGAGAAAAAGTGGCAAGACAAATGGTTTGAAGGAGATGTTTTTAAATCGGAAAATAAAGTTGATGGTAAAGAGAATTATTATGTACTTGAGATGTTTGCGTATCCATCTGGAAAGCTTCATGTTGGGCATTTGAGAAATTATGCGATTGGAGATGCGATTGCTAGATATAAGAAGATGAAGGGGTTTAATGTGTTGCATCCATTTGGGTGGGACAGTTTTGGATTACCTGCGGAAAATGCTGCAATTGACAACGGGGCACATCCTGGGAAATGGACAAAGGCTAATATTGACAATATGAGAAGACAGATGAAGCTTATGGGGCTTTCTTATGACTGGGACAGAGAACTTAGCACTTATACTCCAGAATACTATAAATGGAATCAGAATTTTTTTATCGAGATGTATAAAAAAGGGCTTGTTTATAAGAAAAAATCTTATGTAAACTGGTGTCCAGACTGTAATACTGTGCTTGCAAATGAGCAGGTTGAAGGTGGAAAATGCTGGCGTCACGGTAAAACTGATGTAATTCAAAAGGAACT
This sequence comes from Leptotrichia hongkongensis, assembly GCF_041538065.1. Classification (NCBI taxonomy): domain Bacteria; kingdom Fusobacteriati; phylum Fusobacteriota; class Fusobacteriia; order Fusobacteriales; family Leptotrichiaceae; genus Leptotrichia; species Leptotrichia hongkongensis. The sequence continues at coordinate 66,288 of NZ_JBGORW010000007.1, forward strand.
TTCGCAATGGTATTTCAAAATTACAGAATATGCAGAAGAATTACTGCAAGGACATGAAGAACTTAGAGGTCATTGGCCTGAACAGGTGCTTGCTATGCAGAAAAACTGGATTGGAAAATCAACAGGAGCGGAAGTAGACTTTATTTTGGACTTTGATTATAAAGGGAATAATGAGAATATTGTAAAAAATGAAAAAGGTGAAGTTGTAATAACTGTGTTTACTACGAGAGCGGACACGTTATTTGGGGCGACTTACTTGACTTTGGCACCTGAACATCCGTTAGTGGAAGAGGTTATTTTGAAGCAAAATCCTGAAATTAGGGGAAAAGTTGAGGCTATGATTAATGAGGATAAAATTAGCCGTACTGCTGAAGATAAGGAAAAAGAGGGTGTATTTACAGGACTTTATGTTATAAATCCAATAAATAATGTAAAAGTACCTTTATGGATTGGAAACTATGTATTAATAGATTATGGGACTGGAGCGGTTATGGCTGTGCCTGCTCATGATGCAAGAGACTTGGCTTTTGCAAAAAAATATGACTTGCCAATTAAAATTGTGGTAAATCCTGTGGATAAAGATGGGAATGTGCATGAATTAACGCTTGAGGAAACATTTGAAAATATCTTTACTGGAAATGGAATTATGACTAATTCTGGAGAATTTGATGGAATTTCAAATGAAGATGGAAAAATCAAGATTGTAGAAAAGCTGGAAAAATTAGGAAAAGGTAAGGCAACTGTAAATTATAGGCTTCATGACTGGCTAATCAGCAGACAGAGATACTGGGGAACTCCAATTCCTGTGATTTATGATGAAGATGGGAATATTTATTTGGAAGAAGAAGCAAACTTGCCTGTGAAACTGCCGACAGACATTGAGTTTAACGGAAAAGGAAATCCACTTGAAACTTCTGAGGAATTTAAAAATGTGATTTTGCCAAATGGGAAAAAAGGGAGAAGAGAAACTGACACAATGGATACTTTCGTTGATTCTTCATGGTATTACTTGAGATATTTAGATTCTCACAATGATAAAGAGCCGTTTAAAAAGGAAGATGCAGATAACTGGACTCCAGTTCATCAATATATCGGTGGAATTGAGCATGCAGTAATGCATTTACTTTATGCAAGATTTTTCCACAAATCATTAAGAGATTTAGGATATGTTGATACAAATGAGCCATTTAAGCGTCTTTTGACACAGGGAATGGTTTTAGGGCCTTCTTACTATTCTCAAAACGAAAGAAGATATTTATTCCCAAGAGAAGTGGAAATGAAGGATGGAAAGCCTGTTTCTAAGGAAACTGGAGAAGAATTGGCAACAAAAGTTGAAAAAATGAGTAAATCTAAAAATAATGGAGTAGATCCTGAAGAAATCGTCAAGGAATACGGAGCTGACTCTTCAAGAGTGTTCACATTGTTTGCCGCACCGCCTGAAAAAGAATTGGAATGGAATATGAACGGTCTTGCTGGAGCTTATAGATTTATAAACAGACTTTATCTGTTAATTTCGTCAACAGCTGATTTTGCTGATAAAAATGCATTAAAGGAAAACAATTATGGAATTAATCTAGACGCAAGAAGTGAAAAAGACAAGGAAATTCAGAAAAAATTACATCAGACAGTGAAAAAAGTTACAGACAGCATTGAGGACGATTTCCACTTTAATACAGCAATCGCTGCAATAATGGAACTTCTAAACGATATGACAACTTACAAGCAAAATGTAATTGACAAAAACGACATTTCGTCAGAAAGTAAAAAAGTATGGCACGAAGTTCTTGAAAAAGTTATTCTGTTGCTTGCACCTTTTGCACCGCACATAGCGGATGAATTATGGAGTGATTTAGGAAATACAACTCTTACTTTTGAGGAAGAATGGCCAACATTTGATGAAAAATTAACTGTGGAAAACAACTTTAACTTAGTTTTACAAGTAAATGGAAAAGTAAGAGATATGATTCCTGCACAAATTGGAATTTCAAAAGATGATGCTGAAAAATTGGCATTTTCTTCAGAAAAAGTTCAAAAATTTGTTGATGGAAAAGAAGTTGTCAAGGTAATTGTTGTGCCTAATAAACTGGTTAATATTGTGGTAAAGGGATAACGTTTAATAAAGGGAGAGGAATTTTTAAAAAGAAAAATTAAATTAGGGGTGATTAAGATGACATATATTGCAGAAATAGAAAATAATAAAATAATTAATGAATTTAAAAAAGCTGTAAAAAAAACTGGAAAAAGTGAAAGTGACGTTTTAGTTCAATTGATGGCTAAATTTGTTGAAGAAAATAAAATTGAAAAGAATTCAATGGATATTCTATTTAATAAAATGGAAGAAAATAAAGATGTTTTTATCAGAATGCGTGATAAATAATGATTAAATATTTTGAAGTTTGTGACATTTTAAAAATACATAATAAAGTTTTAGAATTATCAGGTGGTTTAGAAGGATACAAGGATAAACCAGGAATAGAAAAAGTATGTGATTTTGTACAAAATGATTTATATTATCCTGAATTTTTAGATAAATTAACATATATAATTTTTAGTATATCAAAAAATCACTTTTTTAATGATGGAAATAAAAGGACTTCTATTGCTGTTGGGGCATATTTTTTGATAGAAAATGGCTATGACGAAAAAATAACAGAATATATTAGAGATATGGAAGATTTAGTTGTTGAGTTTGTAGAAAATAAAATTAACAGAGAAGATTTTAAAGAAAAATTGAAAAAGTATGTCTGAAATTAAAAAAATAGGAGGGAAACAAAATGACTAAAATAGCAGTAACTGGAGTGACAGGAAATTTAGGTGGCATGGTTTCAAGATTGTGCAAAGAAAATGGAATAAAAGTGAGAAATTTGGCTAGAAATAAAGAAAAGGCTGAAAAAATGGGATTTTCTGATGTTTTTAAATCAAGTTACGATAAGTCAGAGGATACTGTAAAAGCACTTGAAGGAATTGATGTGCTTTTTATGGTGTCGGGTTCTGAAAATCCTGACCGTGTTCAGCAACATAAGGATTTTATTGATTCTGCTAAAACAGCTAGAGTGTCGCATATTGTTTATCTTTCATTTTACAATGCTTCAAAAAACTCCATATTTACATTGGGAAGAGATCATTATGCAACTGAGGAATACATTAAAGGAAATGGCTTTAAATATACATTTTTGAGAGATAATTTTTATGTGGATTTCTTTGTAGATATGTGCAGAGAGTACGGTGAAATAAAAGGGCCTGCTGGAAATGGTAAAGTTTCGGCTGTGGTGCGTTCGGATGTGTCAGAAGTGGCTGCTAAAATTTTGGAAAATCCAGAAAAATGGGAAAATCATACTTTGAATATGACAGGACCTGAAGAATTGACAATGGAGGAAATTACAAAACTTGTAAGTAAATATTTAGGTAAAGAAATTAAGTATATTCCTGAAACAGTAGAAGAGGCTTATGAATCACGTAAAATATGGAAAGCCGAACAATGGGAATATGATTCGTGGGTTTCGACTTATACGGCAATCGCTGAAGGTGAACAAGCTGGAATTTCAAATGATATTGAAAAAGTTTTGGGACGTAAAGCAACTTCATTGACTGAGTATTTGGAAATATTGTAAAAAGATGATTAGAAAATTTTGAAAGAAGAATTTGATAAAAGTTAGTGGGGTATTTTTGGGGGGAAAGTAGAATTTAAATTTGAGAAGAAAACATATTTTTTTAAAATTATCTAATAAAAAATATATAAAAATAAAGTTTCTTGATAAAGAGTCGGCTTTGAAGCTGGCTTTTTATTGTGTTAAAAAGCAAAAGAGATTTTTAAGTTGTAGAATAGAATTTGTTAAAAGGAGAAAAAATGACATTACAGCAACTAAAATATGTAGTAACAGTCGCTGAAAAAGGGACATTAAGCGATGCAGCAAAAGAGCTGTTTGTTTCACAGCCAGCATTGACAAAAGCAATAAAAGAGCTGGAAGATGAGATGAATATAACCATTTTTAACAGGACAAATAAAGGAGTAATTGTTTCACTTGAAGGAGATAGGTTTTTGGGATATGCTAGGCAAGTTTTGGAACAGACGGATTTATTGGAAGAAGAATATAAAAAAGGAAATAAGATAACTCGTAGGTTTTCGGTATCAACTCAGCATTATTCGTTTGCAGTAAATGCTTTTGTGGATGTGATTAAGAAATTTGGAGAGAATAAGTATGATTTTACGCTTCGAGAAACACAGACTAATGAAATTATTGAAGATGTAAGTAAGAGAAAAAGTGAAATTGGAATTTTATATACTTCGGGAGCAAATAAAACTGTAATTGAGAAAATGATAAAAAGAAATAACTTGAAATTTATCGAGCTGTTTACTGCAAAGCCACATGTTTTTATTAGCTTTAATCATCCTTTAGCAAAAAAGGAAAGCATTAGTCTTGAAGATTTGAAGGAATATCCATATTTGTCGTTTGAGCAAGGAGATTATAACTCTTTTTATTTTTCAGAAGAAATATTGAGTACACTTGATAGAGATAAAAATATAAAAGTAAGAGATAGAGCGACTTTGTTTAATTTGGCAGTTGGGCTTAACGGATACACTGTGAGTACAGGAATAATTAGTAAAGAGCTAAATGGAGAAAATATTATTGCAAAACCGCTGGAAGTGGACGAGTATATGAAAGTTGGAATTATAATGCAGAAAAATATTGAACTGAGTGTTTATGGGAAAGTTTATGTAGAGGCTTTGAAGGAGCATTTGAAATATACAGAAATTCCATAAGATTAAAGAATATTGATATAAATAAAAGTTATAATAAACTAAAAAATAAATGTATTTTACAGAAAGTGCATATTTGTATATAATAACTTCATAAAATAATAACAAATAAGGGAGTTGATAATATGTGTACAATAAATGCACCTCATAGACATGATACGGTAGGAAGTTTTTTGAGAACGGAGAAACTGAAAAAAGCTAGAAATGATTTTGAAAAGGGAAAAATTGACAAAAAAAAATTGGAAAAAGTTGAGGATGAAGAAATTAGAAAAATTGTGGATAAGCAAATTGAATTAGGATATACAAGTGTTACAGATGGAGAATTTAGACGAAGTTATTGGCATTTGGACTTTTTCTGGGGATTTAATGGAATTGGGCATGTGCATGCTGATAAAGGGTATGAATTTAATGGTGTTGTTACCCGTGATGATACTGCGATTGTTACTGGAAAAATTAATGGGGAAAATCATCCATTTGTGAAACATTATACATTTTTGCGAGATTTAGTAAAAGATAAAAAAGGTGTGGAAGCTAGATTTACAATACCTGCTCCAGCACAATTTTATGCAGAATTAGTAAGGGAAGATAAGCATGTGGCGGCACTTCTTAAAGTTTATCCTGATTTTATAGGATTGGAAGACGATATTGTCAGTGCCTACAAAACTGTTATAAATGACTTGTATAACGAAGGACTTAGAACTTTGCAAATTGATGACTGTACTTGGGGTTGTCTTGTAGACGATGACTTTATTGCTTCATTTATTGAAAAAAGTGATAGGGATAAAGAAATTATTAGGCAAGAATTTGCAGAAAAATTTTTAAATATAAATAACAGGGTATTTCAAAATAATCCAGAAGATTTGGTGATTAATACGCATGTTTGCCGTGGAAATTATGCTTCTACCTGGTTTGGGAAAGGTGGATATGACAAAATTGCAAATGAGCTTTTTGGAAAAGAAGATGTAAATGCCTATTATTTGGAATTTGATACAGAAAGAGCAGGTACTTTTGAATCGCTTGCAAAAGTTTCTGGAGATAAAAAAGTTGTTTTAGGATTAATAACTTCTAAAAATCCAACATTAGAGGAAAAGGAAAGTGTAATTGCACGTATAAAAGAGGCTTCAAAATATGTTCCGCTTGACAGGCTTTATTTGAGTCCGCAGTGTGGATTTGCTTCAACAGAGGAAGGAAATAGGCTTACAGAAGAAGAGCAATGGGCAAAACTTAGATTTATTAAGGAAATTGCAGATGAAGTATGGGGAGAAAATTAATAATAATTTGATTTATATTTCTAAAAGTGTGTTGTTTATCACACTTTTTTTTATGAAAATATGTTAAAATAGGTTTGAGAATCAAAATATAATTGAACTTTTTTATGTTATAGTAAAACTGCTTTAAAACTAAACTTAAAAGGCTATGACTATTTTACTCAAACCCTAAATCTATATAATTTTAGTAGTTTAATTTTAAATAGGTTTGAGTATAAATTAACAAAATTAAATATTTCTAAGAGTTGAGAAAAACATCTATAATTTAAAAATTTGATATAAAATGTTAATAGTGTATATTATTTAGACAATAAAATCATATAAAATTTGGTTTTAAAATTTTAACAAAGAAGTTTTATTTGGCTGAAAAAAGATTATAAAAAATAGAAGGTGGTTATTATGGCACAGGATATGAAAAATTATCTAAAATTAGATCTTGAGAAAATCGAGAAAATGACTCAAATAAAAAAAGATTATATTGAAGGAAAGACTGATTTTGAGACTACTAAAAAATTAATAAAAGAGAATTTTGACAAAATGACTGCAAGCGAATTTGCTTATTCAGAGCAAAAAATTAAAGAACTTGGATTTGATGACAATACGGTTCATGATAAGATGAATGATGTGTTAGGGCTTTTTGAGGATATTATTGTGAAGGATGAATTTGACTTGCCTGAGGGGCATCCGATAAATACGTATATTTTGGAAAATGAAGCGGCTAGAAAGCTGATTGCGGAAATGAAAGAGGAGTTTGGGAAAAAATTTATAAAGAACAGATGGCTTGAACTTTATGAAAAATTATCTCAATTTAATCCTACCCATCTTGCAAGAAAACAGCATCAATTATTTTCAATATTAGAGAAAAAAGGGTTTGACCGTCCATCAAGAATAATGTGGAGCTTTGATAATAACGTGAGAGATAGCATAAGTGAAGCATATAAATTGCTTGAAAATGATAAAATTGAAGAATTTTTGGAAAAACAGGAAAATGTATGGGAATTGACACTTGATATTATGCATAAGGAAGAAGAAGTGCTTTTTCCAACTTCGATGAAAATGATTAATGAAGAAGAATTTAAGCAAATGCGTGCAGGAGATGATGAAATTGGGTATTTCCTAATTGATAAACCAACTGGATTTTATCCTGAAAATATAGAAAAACAAGATGACAATAGTAACCAGTCTGTAAAAGAGAAAACTGTAAAATCAGAAACTGATGTTCAGAATAATCAAAATGCTGGAAACTTTATGAATGACCTTGCAAGTCTTATGGCAAAATATAATATGGGAAGCCAAAATAGTGAAAATGAAGTTTTCGATGTAAAGCAGGGGAAATTAACGCTTGAACAGATTAATCTTATTTTTCAGCATATGCCTGTAGATTTGTCTTTTGTGGATGAAAATGAAATTGTGAAGTTCTATACGGACACTAAACATAGAGTTTTCCCAAGAAGTGCAGGAGTTATAGGGCGTGATGTTAAAAACTGCCATCCAAGAGAAAGCGTCAGTTCCGTACTCGAAATAATAGACGCTTTTAGAAAAGGGGAGCAGGACGAGATTGACTTCTGGCTGGAAATGCGTGGAAAATTCATTTATATCTATTATGTGGCTGTAAGAGATGAAAATGGAGTGTTTAAAGGTGTTCTGGAAATGATGCAGGATGTTACGAAAATTAGAAGTCTAACAGGAGAAAGAAGACTTGTAACATGGGAAAATAAAGGTAAAGATGAGAAAAAAGAAGAAACAGGAGAAGTATTTACAAGCAAGTATAATTTGACTGGAAAAACTGTAATAGGGGATATTGTTAAAAAATATCCTTATATTAGGGAATATATGCCATTAATTTCTCCAGAATACAAAAAACTTTTAGATCCTATTCAGTATATGATGATGTCTAAAATAGCGACTCTTCAAATGATTGCAATGCGTGGAGAATTGGAACTTGATTATTTGATTATGATGATTGAGGCTAAAATTGATGAGGAAGAAAATAAAAATAAATAAATTTTGAAAATTACGAAACATAAAAAAAGAAAAGTATCTTTTTGATAAAAATCAATTAGATGCTTTTTTTGTGAACAAAAAATTATAAGTAATTGTTGAATAATAATTAAATTAATTTTGAATAATTGAAAAAAATAGATTCTTGATGTTGAAAAAGTAATAAAATTGATGGTGCGAGCAACGGGAGTCGAACCCGTACGGCTACTGCCACTACCCTCTGAAAATAGCATGTCTACCAATTCCATCACGCTCGCTAAATAAAACTGGATGTATAAATTAAATAATGGTGCGAATGATGGGACTTGAACCCATACGGCTAAGAGCCACTACCCCCTCAAGATAACGTGTCTACCAATTCCACCACACTCGCATTTTTAATAAATTATACCTGGAAAATTTGAAATTGTCAATTAACAAGGTAATAAAAATTTTAAAAAATAAGAGTAAAAAGTTAAAAATTATGTTACAATACCTGTATAAAAAAAATAAATTTTTAACAAAGAACTTTTAGAGGAGAAAAGTATGGAGCAAACTGAAACATTGATAAAAATTAATAATCTTGTTACGAGTTTTCGGATAAAAGATGAATATTTTACAGCTGTGGATAATATTTCGCTGGAACTTAGAAGAAATGAGATACTTGCGATAGTGGGGGAGTCGGGATGTGGAAAAAGTACGCTTGCAACTTCTATTATTGGACTGCATAATCCGATTAACACAAAAGTGACAGGGGAAATCAATTTTGAAGGGAAAAATTTGGTAGAAATTGATGAAGAAGAATACAACAAAATTAGAGGAAATAAAATTGGGATGATATTTCAGGATCCTTTATCGGCTTTAAATCCGCTTATGAGAATAGGAGAACAAATTGAGGAGGGAATGATTTATCATACAAAATTGTCCAAAACTGAAAGAGAAACCAGAATGCTGGAATTACTAGAGAATGTAGGAATAAAAAATCCAAAACGTGTAGCAAGGCAATTTCCACACGAATTATCTGGAGGAATGCGTCAAAGAGTAATGATCGCAATAGCACTTTCCTGCAAGCCTGAAATTATCATAGCCGATGAGCCGACAACAGCATTGGACGTTACAATACAGGCACAAATACTGGATTTGCTAAAAACTTTGCAAAGTGAAATAAATGCTGGGATTATACTGATTACTCATGATTTGGGCGTTGTTGCTGAAATGGCGGACAGAGTGGCAGTAATGTACGCTGGAGAAATTGTAGAAATCGCAAACGTAAATGATTTGTTCAATAATCCAAAACATCCCTACACAAGATCTCTGTTAAATTCAATCCCGCAACTTGACACAGAAACTGAAAAATTACACGTGATTCAAGGAATTGTTCCGTCACTAACCAAATTAGAGAGAACAGGTTGCCGTTTTTCTCAAAGAATTCCGTGGATAAAGGAAAGTGAACACGAAAAAAATCCGACATTGCATGAAGTGGAAAAAGAGCATTTTGTAAGATGTACTTGCTGGAAAAATTTTCATTTTGAAAAATAAATCAATCTATTGGAAAGATTAATTTATATTTTCATCTCTTAAATAGTAAATTTAGTATAAAATTTTTCAACAAATAATAAATCGACGGAGCTTTTATTTGTTCAACTACGACTGTTTGACGACTATAAGGAGGAGTTTCGGAGTTGGGCAAATAAAAGTCGTAGTCTAGCCATAGGTGCAGGATTTGCGGCAATGAGCAATCCTGCGAAAAAAGAAAAAAACATATTAAAAATAGTAAGAACTATTATTAAACAAAGTAATTTAAAACTAAATCCCATTAGAAAATAGAAACTATGCTAAAATAATTATTATTGTGAAATAAAGGGAAATGGTGATTGATTTCCCTTGCTTTATAAAAATAAAAATTATAGATAAAATAATTATTAATTAAAATAAATTAAAATCAAAATGAAAAATTATAATTTTAGTTTAGAATTTGAGTTATTGAATATTTTGGAAGGAAGGAATAAACAAAAATATGAGTTTTATTGAAGTGAAAGACTTGAAGGTTCATTATCCTATTCGTGGGGGCTTTTTCAATAAGGTAATTGACCATGTGTATGCTGTGGATGGTGTCAGTTTGACTATTGAAGAAGGGAAGACTTATGGACTTGTGGGGGAGTCGGGGTCTGGAAAGTCTACGATTGGGAAAGCGATAATTGGGCTTGAGAAGATAAAAAGTGGAAAGATAATTTACGAAGGTAAGGAAATTGATAGGAAGTTTCGTAATAGAAGAAGTGAATATAATAGAAATGTGCAGATGATTTTTCAAGATTCATTATCTAGCTTAAATCCTAAGAAGAGAGTTCTTGACTTGATTTCTGAGCCTTTGAGAAATTTTGAGAATTTGACTTCAGATGAGGAAAAGAGGAAGGTGTCAGAACTGCTGGAAATTGTAGGGATCAATAGAGAAGATATTTACAAATATCCACATGAATTTTCTGGTGGACAGAGACAGAGGCTGGGAATTGCACGGGCTGTTGCTACAAAGCCTAAATTGATTATAGCAGATGAGCCTGTGTCAGCACTTGATTTATCGGTTCAGGCACAAGTTTTGAATTATATGAAGGACATTCAGGAGCAGTTTGGACTAAGTTATCTTTTTATTTCCCACGATTTGGGAGTTGTAAAGCATATGTGCGATTATATGTTTATAATGTATCGTGGAAGATTTGTGGAAACTGGGACAAAAAATGATATTTATAAAAATCCTGAACATTTTTACACAAAACGTCTAATTGCTGCAATTCCAGAAGTACATCCTGAAAAAAGGCTGGAAAATAAGAAAAGACGATTAGAAATTGAAAAGGAATATTTGAAAAATAAAAAAAAATATTATGATGAAAATGGGCGTGTCTTTGATTTAAAAAAATTAACAGATACCCATTTTGTTGCTATTAAAGATGAAATAATACAAAATAACGGAAAAGGGGGAAAATAATCAATGTGGAAAACAGTTTTACGAAGAATTCTGGTTATGATACCGCAATTATTTATACTTAGCCTATTAATCTTTGTTCTGGCAAAACTTATGCCGGGAGATCCGTTTACAGGGCTGATTACACCACAAACTGATCCTGCGGCACTTGAAGAGTTACGAAGAAAGGCAGGATTGCTGGATCCTTGGCATATTCAGTATGTAAGATGGCTAAAAAATGCCGTTTCTGGAAATTTGGGAATGAGCTACACTTATAATGTTCCTGTAAAAACGCTTATTGGGGAACGTGCAGTAAATACTTTTATTTTATCGCTACTTAGCCTTATTTTGACATATTGTATTGCAATACCGCTTGGAATGCTTGCTGGACGTTATCAGAACTCATTTCTTGATAAATTTGTCACATTTTATAATTATGTGAGCTATGCGATTCCGACTTTTGTGCTTTCGCTTATAATGATTTGGTTTTTTGGATATACGCTTGGATGGTTTCCAACAACTGGATCGGTGACGGCTGGACTTAGTACCGGTACTTTGGGACATATTTTGGACAGGATTTATCACATCATATTGCCTGCAATTACGTATGCATTGCTTGGAACAACTTGGATTGTGCAGTATTTGAGAAATGAAGTAATTGACGCTAAGAATCTGGATTATGTGAAAACGGCGAAAAGTAAGGGGGTACCTGAAAATAAAGTTTATTCAAGACATATTTTTAGAAATTCGATTTTACCGATTGCAGCATTTTTTGGATATTCAATAACAGGACTTCTGGGAGGCTCGATTTTTATTGAAAAAATATTCAGTTATCCTGGAATGGGAGGACTATTTGTAAATTCAATTATAACAAGGGATTACAGCGTTGTTACAGCATTAATACTGCTGTTTGGATTTTTAACATTGCTTGGAAGTTTGCTTTCAGATATTATTCTTAGCATTGTTGATCCTAGAATTAGAATAGAGTAGGTGGTGAAAAAATGTCTAATAATGAAATTTTAAAGAAAAATAATGAAAAAGCAGAAAATTTTGATGAAATTAAGAAAAGCGGCAAGCCGACTGGAATTGGTGTTATTGTGAGAGAGATTTTGAAAGATAGATTGGCACTTGCTTCGCTTATTATTCTTGTAATTCTTTTTGGAATAATTTTTATTGGATCGCTTTTTGCAAATCAGGAGGAAATTATGAAAATAAGCCTGCTGGATAAATATGCCATTCCTATGAAAGAGGGATTTTGGCTAGGTTCTGATTCTGGTGGGCGTTCAATATTGGGGCAGCTGATACTAGGTGCTAGAAACTCGATTATTATTGGTTTTACAATAACAATTTTAACATCAGGAATTGGAATATTTTTTGGGCTTATTGCAGGATATTATGGGAAATGGGTGGATAATGTGATTATGAGAATTATTGACTTTATTACAATTTTACCTACGCTTATGATAATTATTGTGTTTGTTACTATTGTTCCAAAGTACACGATAGCGACTTTTGTGCTGATAATGAGTGCATTTTACTGGGTTGGAGCAGCAAGGCTGATTAGAAGTAAGGCACTTGCAGAAAGTCAGAAAGATTATATTTTGGCTTCAAAGACTATGGGAACAAAGGATTTTACGATAATTTTCAGGGAAATACTGCCTAACTTGAGTTCAATTATAATTGTGGAATTGACATTAGGATTTGCTGGAAATATTGGAATTGAAACAGGGCTTAGTTTTCTTGGTTTTGGATTACCGCTTTCTACACCGAGCCTTGGGACTTTGGTTGGTTATGCAGCAGATCCGGAAGTATTGTCTACAAAATTATGGATTTGGCTTCCAGCATCAATATTGATTTTAATTATGATGCTTTGTATTAATTATGTTGGACAAGCTTTAAACAGGGCGGCTGACGCAAAACAGAGAAGAGGATAAAATAAAAAAGGAGAACAGTATGAAAAAATGGAAATTAATAATCACGTTTCTTGTATTGATATTCGTAGTTTCATGTAATCCTGGTAAAAAGAGAAGTGAAATGCCAGGTGCAAAACTAAATTTATCACTATTTCCAGAAAAAACATCAAACAATGAGCCTGCAGTGCAAGGCGGAACTTTGCAAGTGGCGATAGTAAAGGATGATCCGTTGGTTGGAGTCTTTAATGAGACATTCTATTCAGATGGTTATGATGGTGAGATTATTTCAATGTTTTTAAGCTCGGGTATATTTGAAGTGGATGAAAATTTTGAAATAACAGACAAAGGACCAGCAACTCTTACAGTTGATGCAAAAAATAAAAAAGCAACAATAAAAATAAAAGATGGAATAAAATGGTCCGATGGACAGCCTCTGACTGCTGATGATATTATTTTACCTTATGAAATCGTAGGGAACAAAGATTATACAGGAGTTCGATATACTGAAGAAAGTCAAAAAATTATTGGAATGAAGGAATATCACGATGGAAAAGCCCCAAATATTTCAGGTATAAAAAAAATAGATGATAAAACAGTGGAAATTTCTTTTTTACAATTAGGACAAAGTATTTATACAGTTGCAAACGGACTAGTTGGAAATGCACTGCCAAAACACTATTTAAAAGGAATTCCAATAAAAGAATTGATTTCATCGGATAAAATTAGAATGAAACCAGTAACATTGGGGCCGTATAATTTAACAAAAGTTTCACGTGGAGAAAGTCTAGAATTTACAGCAAATCCTTATTATTATAAAGGAAAGCCAAAAATTGAAAAGGCAATAGTGCAAGTAGTAAATTCACAATCTATAGTGGCGGCATTAAAAGCTGGGAAATATGATTTTGTAATGAGCATGCCTGATTCTCTTTACAATAACTACAAAGATTTTAAAAATATAGAAACATTAGGACAACAGGATTTGTATTATTCGTATTTGGCATTTAAACTGGGGCATTATGATAAAGCAAAAGGAGAAAATGTTACAGATTCAAATGCCAAGATGTCGGATTTAAGATTACGTCAAGCTCTTGTGCATGCAATAAATGTTGAGGAAATAGCACAGGCATTTTATTTTGGGTTAAGGCAGGAAGCGACTTCAGCAATTCCTCCCGTTTTCAAAAAATATTTTCCAAAGGACTTGAAAGGTTATCCGTATAATCCTGAAAAAGCAAAACAGTTATTGGATGAAGCGGGATACAAGGATGTAAATGGCGATGGAATCCGTGAAGATAAAAATGGAAAACCTTTTGAAATAAAGATGGCATTTATGGCTGGTGGGGATGTGGCAGAGCCGCTTGCCCAAAACTACATTCAAAGCTGGGAAAAAATAGGGATAAAAGCAGTTCTTACATCAGGAAGATTGCTAGCTTTCCAGAATTTTTACGAAAAAGTGCAGGGAGATTCTAAAGATGTAGATGTGTTCTTTGGAGCTTGGGGAGTTGGAACAAGTCTAGATCCAACTGGATCAGCAGGAAGAAAATCCAAGCTTAATTTATCACGTTTCGTATCAGAGGAAAACGACAGGTTAATAGATGAAATATTAGGCGAAAAATCACTGACAGTTCCAAATTATAAAGTAGAAGCATACAAAAACTGGCAAAAATACTACATTGGACAAGCAGCAGAAGTTCCGTTAATGTACAGATATAAACTTTATCCAGTAAATAAAAGGCTAAAAAATGTTTACATTGGATATGATTCATCAAAAAAAGATGAAGGTATTCATAAGTGGGAATTGACAGCAGTTGCTCCAATGAGATAGATTTTTGAATTTTATAATAAAATTATTAGAAACCTCATAATTATGGTTTTAGTTCTTGACTTACATAATAATTAAGAGTAAACTTAAAGCAACAAACAATAAAATTGTTTAAAATTTATCAAAAAGTGAGGTAGTAATTTATGAGTAGAGATTTTAACAGTATGGATGATCTTTTTAATCAGTTAATGGGAGGAATGAGAGGTTTTAATTCTGAAAATCGCCGTTATCTGATAAACGGAAGAGAAGTTACACCTGAAGAATTTGAACAATATCGTGCAACGGGACAATTGCTAATAAATAATGAAATGCAGACTCAAGCATCTCAAGGGCAAAATGTTAAACAAGATGGAATTCTTGCAAAACTTGGACGTAATCTTACACAGGAAGCTCGTGATGGAAAACTAGATCCAGTTATAGGACGTAACAAGGAAATTCAGGAAACCTCGGAAATTCTTTCACGTCGTACAAAAAATAATCCAGTTCTTGTAGGTGATGCAGGTGTTGGGAAAACAGCTGTTGTAGAAGGACTAGCTCAAGCCATTGTAAATGGGGATGTTCCTGCCGCTATAAAAAATAAGGAAATTATTTCAATTGATATTTCGGGACTTGAAGCAGGTACACAGTATCGTGGAAGTTTTGAGGAAAATATTCAGAATCTTGTGAAGGAAGTAAAGGAACTTGGAAATGTTATACTCTTCTTTGATGAAATTCATCAGATTTTAGGCGCAGGAAATACTGGAGATGGTGGTTCTAAAGGGCTTGCCGACATTTTAAAACCTGCTCTTTCACGTGGGGAACTGACAGTTATTGGAGCAACTACTCAAGATGAATACCGTAATACAATATTAAAAAATGCCGCACTTGCACGTCGTTTCAATGAAGTGAAAGTAAATGCTCCATCAGCGGAAGATACATATAAAATACTTCAAGGAATTCGTAATTTATATGAAAAACATCACAATGTAATTTTGCCTGATAATGTTTTAAAAGCAGCAGTTGATTTCTCAATACAATATATTCCACAACGTAGCTTGCCAGATAAAGCAATTGATTTAATTGATGTGACGGCAGCACATTTGGCCGCTCAACATCCTGTAACTGATGTTCATGCAGTAGAACATCAAATTGAAGAACAGAAAGCAAAACAAGCTGAGGCAGTAAAATCTGAAGATTATGAAGCTGCACTTAATGCAAAAAATCGTATTGAGGAATTAGAAAATAAAATAAAAAATCATACTGAAGATATGAAAGTTACAGCAACAATAAATGATGTGGCTGAATCTGTAGAAAGAATGACAGGAATTCCTGTCTCTCAAATGGGGGCAAGTGATATTGAACGTCTAAAAGGAATGAATGAGCGTCTAAAAGCAAAAGTTATCGGTCAGGATAAAGCAGTTGAAGCAGTTGCACGTGCAATTCGTCGTAACCGTGCAGGATTTGATGAAGGTAACCGTCCAATTGGAAGTTTTCTTTTTGTAGGTCCTACAGGTGTTGGGAAAACTGAACTTGCAAAACAACTAGCACTCGATATGTTTGGAACTAAAGATGCTATTATTAGATTAGATATGTCAGAATATTCTGATAGAACTGCAGTTTCAAAACTTATTGGAACAACAGCTGGATATGTTGGATATGATGACAATAATAATACTTTGACTGAAAGAGTACGTCGTAATCCTTATTCAATTATTCTTTTGGATGAAATTGAAAAAGCTGATCCGCAAGTTATAACGCTTCTTTTACAAGTATTAGATGATGGACGTTTAACTGATGGACAGGGAAATACTGTAAACTTTAAAAATACTGTAATTATAGCTACTTCAAATGCTGGATTTGGATATGAAAAAGGACTTACTGAAAATGCAGACAAACAGGAAATTATAGAAAGGTTGAAACCATACTTCCGTCCAGAATTTTTAAATCGGTTCAATGCTGTGATTGAATTTTCACATCTTAATAAAAAAGACTTATCACAAATTGTTGATTTAATGCTTATTGAAGTAAATAAAACTCTTTCTAAAAAAGAAATTGACTTAGCAGTATCTGATGCAGCAAAAGAATTTTTGACAGAAGAAGGATATGATAAAGTTATGGGAGTACGTCCACTACGTCGTGTAATTGAACAGCAAATACGTGATAATGTGACTGATTTCCATCTTGAAAACCTTGATGCAAAACATCTTGTTGCTGATTTGGAAGATGGTATTTTGGTTATTAAGGAAAAATCAGAAACAGATAAGAAAACTGAAGAAAAAAAAGTGTCTAAAACTAAAAAATCTTCAAAAAAAGATACTGAATAGTTGATAATTTAAAGTTTAATACGTAAGAAATAAAGACTCTAACTAAAATTACTTGGTTAGAGTTTTTTTTGTAAGGAAAGCAAATTTATCTTTTTTTACTTAACATATTGTTTATATAAGAAAGTTTTATTTTATAAGAGTAAGTCAAAAAAGGCGATTTAACTGAACAATATTAAGAATAAAGTTTAGAATATTCATTATACAAAATTAAGATAACGGCTAAATGGTATTAATTTTAATAAAAAGTATTGAAATAATGCTGAAAAAGTGGTAAAGTGAAGTGAAAATAAAATATTTAGGAGGAAATATGGAAATTGACAAAGCTGAATTAAAGGACAGTATTCTTAGGGAACTAAGAAGGCAATATGGAAAAACTCTTGAAGAAGCTCATGAATTTGAGTTATATAATGCAATTTCAAAAGTAGCTTTGGATTACGCAATGGAAAAATGGTACAATACTAAAAAGACTTATGCTAAAAAACAGGTAAAGCAAACGTACTACTTTTCAGCAGAATTCCTGATGGGAAGATTTATGGGAAATAATCTGATTAATTTGCAAATTAATGACGTTATAAAAGAAACATTGAATGAATTAGGCGTGGATATTAACAAAATTGAAGATTATGAGATGGATGCAGGACTTGGAAATGGAGGGCTTGGAAGACTTGCGGCATGTTTTCTTGATTCACTTGCTACATTGGCATTGCCAGGACATGGATATGGACTTAGATACAAATACGGAATGTTTGAGCAAAAAATCGAAAATGGGTTCCAAATGGAATATCCAGATGACTGGACAAAATACGGGGATCCTTGGTCAATCAAAAGAATGGACAGAGTATTTGAAGTAAAATTTGGCGGGCAAATTGAAGTTCATCGTGATGAATTTGGGAAAGAATACTTTAAACGTGTAAATACCGAAACAGTTCACGCCGTACCTTATGATGTGCCAGTTATCGGTTATGGAAATGATACTGTAAATACATTGAGATTATGGGAAGCAAGATCGCCTGAAGGGTTTGACCTAAAATTATTCAATGATCAGACTTATTTACAGGCTTCTGCAAAAGCAGTTCAGGCAGAAGATATTTCAAGAGTACTGTATCCAAATGATACTGAAAAAGATGGAAAACAATTAAGATTAAAACAGCAGTTCTTCTTTACATCAGCTTCATTACAGGACATTATCAGAAGATACAAATCAGTTTTTGGAAATGATTTTTCAAAATTTGCAGAAAAAGTGGCAATTCAGCTAAATGATACACATCCAGTTGTTGCAATTCCTGAATTAATGAGAATTTTCTTGGATAAGGAAAAATTAGGATGGGATGAATCTTGGAACATTTGTAAAAATGTATTTGCATACACAAACCATACAATTTTATCAGAAGCATTGGAAAAATGGGATATTTCACTATTTCAGCCATTACTTCCAAGAATTTATCAAATTATCGAAGAAATCAACAGAAGATTTGTCGCAGAATTACAGCAAAAATATCCAGGAGACTGGGAAAGAATCAACAAAATGTCAATCATTGGAGATGGACAAGTTAGAATGGCATGGCTTGCCATCGTAGGATCGCACAAAGTAAACGGAGTTGCGGCATTGCATACGGAAATTCTTAAAAATAGCGAGTTAAGAGAATGGAACGAATTGTATCCTGAAAAATTCCTAAATAAAACAAATGGAATTACTCAAAGAAGATGGCTATTAAAAGCAAATCCAAAATTAGCAGCATTAATTACAGAATTAATAGGAGATAAGTGGATTACAGACTTGTATGAACTAAAAAAATTGGAGCAATACTTGGATGATGACAATGTTTTAAGAAGAATTGCTGAAATTAAGCTGCATAATAAGGAAAGATTGGCTAAATATATAAAAGATACTACAGGAATCGAAGTAAATCCTCATTCTATCTTTGATATTCAAGTTAAGAGATTGCATGAGTACAAAAGACAGCTTTTAAATGTACTTCATATTATGGACTTGTACAATAAATTAAAAGAAAATCCATATCTAGATACTGAGCCAAGAACATTTATCTTTGGAGCAAAATCAGCTGCTGGATATAGACGTGCAAAAGGAATTATCAAATTAATCAATGCCGTTGCAGAAAAAGTAAATAACGACAGCGACATTAACGGAAAAATCAAAGTTGTATTTCTTGAAAACTACAGAGTTTCACTTGCAGAAAAAATATTCCCTTCAGCAGATGTATCAGAACAAATTTCTACAGCAAGTAAAGAGGCATCTGGAACTGGTAATATGAAATTTATGCTAAACGGTGCATTAACTATCGGAACAATGGACGGAGCAAATGTTGAAATTGTTGAAGAAGTTGGACTTGACAATGCATTTATCTTTGGACTTTCTGCACAGGAAGTGGAAAACTATCAGGCACATGGAGGATACAATCCATTTGATGAATATAATAGCGTGGAAGGACTTAAAAAAGTTGTGGATCAGTTAGGTGACGGAACTTATGACGATAATCATACAGGAATCTTCAGAGAACTACAAAATTCATTGCTATATGGAGTAGATGGTTCCCGTCCAGATGTATATTTCCTATTAAAAGATTTCGCATCATACAGAGAAGCTCAAGATAGGCTTCAAAATGCCTTCAAAGATAAAAGGGAATGGACTAAAAAAGCACTTAAAAATATTGCAAACGCTGGTAAATTCAGTTCAGACAGAACAATTGACGAATATGCAAAAGAAATTTGGAACATTGAGCCAGTTGAAGTTCATGACTATATAGAAGATTAATTTTATAGTAAAACAAGTTTAAAAAAGAACTCAAAAATTATGACTATTTTACTCAAACCCTAAATTATATAATTTTTATCAGTTTAATTTTAAATGGGTTTGAGTATATATTATAAAGGGAATTGCTTTTTAATTAGAGGAATTCCCTTTTTGTATTAACTATTCTTGCTTTTTCCTTCTGATTTTAGTATAATTTATAATAAGTAAAATGAGTAAAAAAATATTATGTATAGTAAAACTAGTTTAAAAAAGAACTCAAAAATTATGACTATTTTACTCAAACCCTAAATTATATAGTTTCTATCAGTTCAGGTTCAAGCATATAATAATTTTGGTTTAAAATAGAGCGGAAAATTAGAAAGTCTATTGATTTTTGCATATTATTATTCAAACTTTAAGTGAATTATATAATTTATATTAAAAAAAGTAATTAAATTGAGAAAGAAGATTTCAATAAATAATCTAATTTCTAATATACTCTAAAGAAAAATTAAAAAAGCTATGTTATAATAAAACGGTTCGTTTTTATAAAAAGAAAAAAGGGAAGATGAATGGATATAAATAAAAATTTGGATTTGGAAGAAATTCGGGAAAAAATTGATAAATTGGATAGCCAACTGGTGAAACTGCTGGAAGAAAGACTACATATTGTGCAGGAAGTGGCACAGTTTAAAAAATTAACTGGAAAGAAGATTTTCGATGAAAAACGAGAAAAGGAAGTTATTCAGAAAAATTTAGAAAGAGTTGAAAATAAGGAACTGAATCACTATATTGAGTTAATTTTAAAGGATATCATGGATTCCAGTAAAGAATATCAGAAGTTTAAAATTGGTATTTCAACTAGATATGTAAATGATTTGGAATTGGAAAATAAAAAACTAGGATATACGGGAGTGCCTGGTTCCTATGCGTATGAAGTACTAATGAACTTGCTTAAGAATAATAAAAATTCAAATATTTATAATATTGAAGAGAATAAAAATATTTTTCATTTTAATTCACATAAAGATTTGGTAGAGGCTGTACATACTAATCAAATCGATATTGCAATATTGCCGATAGAAAATTCCATCGTGGGAGAAGTGCGAGATAGCATTGACTTGATAAATACAAAAAATATCCATATAATTGGAGAAGTCAGACATAAGATTTCACACAACTTGCTTGGGGTAAAAGGAAGTAAAATGGAAGATATAAAAAACATTTATTCTCATGAACAGGCTTTTATGCAATGTTCAGAATTTTTATCAAAGCATGAGTGGCATCTTAATCGAATGACAAATACTGCAATTAGCGGAAAATACATCGCATCAAAAGGTAAAAAGGAAAATGCCTGTATTGCAAATATGAAAACAAAAGAAGTATACAACTTGGAATTACTAAAGGAAAATATTAATAATGAAGAAGAAAACTATACGAGATTTTTTATCATTTCAAATGAGGATATTGTAATTGATGGAAGCGATAAAATAAGTATAGTAACGAGTGCAAATAATGAGTCAGGAGCATTAATTGGACTATTGCAGATTTTTTATAAATATGGTCTAAATATGGTGAATCTGAAGTCACGGCCAAGAGTAAGTAAACCTTGGGAATATTATTTTTACATTGATTTTGAAGGAAATATGTCTAGTGAGAAAGTAAAAATGGCACTTGAGGAAATGAGAGAAAAATCTAATTATTTACAAATTCTTGGAAATTATAAGCTGTATAATTTAGAAATATAAATAAATTTACATTTTAAAATTTTTGATTTTAGCCTAGTTTTAAAGGAGCTTGAGAATAATGAGACTGGATAAATTTTTGGCAAATTCGGGAATTGGAACACGAAAAGAAGTCAAGGATATTTTAAAAAATAAGAAAATTAGTGTTAATGATATTTTTGTAAAAGATGGAAAAATTCAGATTGATGAAGAAAAAGATATTGTAAAATATGAAGATAAAATTATTTATTATAAGCCATTTGTCTATATTATGATGAATAAGCCCGCTGGAGTAATTTCAGCAACGGAAGATAATCATCATAAAACAGTTATTGATTTGTTGAATAATGAATACAGAACTTATGATATTTTTCCAGTCGGACGGCTGGATATTGATACGGAAGGCTTGCTATTGCTTACAAATGATGGAGTTTTGTCACATAATTTACTTTCTCCTAAAAAACATGTAGATAAGAAATATTATGTAAAAATAGCAAATTCTCTTAGTGATGACGATATAAAAATGTTGGAAAATGGAATAAAATTGGAAGAAAATTTTGTAACAAAAAAGGCAAAAGTTGAAATAATTTGTAATAATTCTGAAAAAAATGAAAATTTGGTATATATAACAATTTCTGAAGGAAAGTTTCATCAAGTGAAGAGAATGTTTAAAGCTGTCAATAATGAAGTTCTTTATTTGAAGCGAGTAAAAATGGGAAGTCTTTTGCTGGATAAAAAATTGAAACTTGGAGAATATCGGGAATTAACAGAGGAAGAATTGAATAATTTGAAAGCTTAATTTGCAGAAAGAAGGAAACAATAAAATGGAAAAATTTGGATTATTAGGAGAAAAATTGGGACATAGCTATTCAAAGGAAATTCATGAAATTTTTTTTGAGATGACTGGAAAAAAAGCAAGCTATAAGATGATTGAAAAGGAGATTGGTGAAATTGGGGAATTGATGGAAAGCATAAGAAATGGTGAATTTAATGGTATTAATGTTACAATTCCTTACAAGTTGGAAGTTATTAAATATTTGGATGAGGTATCGGAAACTGCTAAGAAGATTGGGGCAGTGAATACGATAACATGCCGAGACGGCAAATTGATTGGAGACAACTCTGATTATTTTGGATTTTTGAAAACTTTGGAGTTAAATGATATTGACGTAAATGGTAAAAAAGTGCTTGTGCTTGGAACTGGGGGAGCTTCAAAGGCTATTTACAATGGGCTGATTGACAGTGGTGCCGAAAATATTTTTCTTGCTACAATTATTGAAAATGACCCCTTTAATGTGAGAATACAAGATAGGCTAATTCATTATTCAGCAATTGCAGGACTTAGGGATATTGAGCTTATTGTAAACTGTACTCCAGTTGGAATGTACCCTGCGATTGATAACTGTCCGCTTGAAGAAAAAAACTTGATTAATGCAAATGCAGTTGTGGATATTGTTTACAACCCGAAAGAAACTGTTCTTATGATAAAATATAAGTTAAAGGGAGTAAAAGTGGCAAATGGACTAGTAATGCTTATTTCACAAGCAATAAAATCTGAAGAAATTTGGCATAATGAAGAATATAGCAAAGAAATTATAAAAGAGATTCATAAAAGATTAGAAAAAAAATTATATAAATAAAAACAAAGTTGAGAAGAAAGGAAAATTTAATGTTAAAAAAAATAATTATAGGAATACTCATTTTTTCAAGTATTGGTTTTGCACGAACAAACAAGGAGATTATTGATGCAGGTAATGAAAAACAGAAAGGAATTTTTGATAAATATTTTAATTCATCATCAGCAGTAAAAAATGGAACAGCAGTCGCAAATTCTGCCTATGCCGATGTAATGACAAGCTTGTATAATGAAAATCGTGCATATTTTGATAAAGAATTTGGAAGGCTTACTGGAAATAGACGTTCTAATTTTAGAACAATGTATGCGTTTTATAGTGATTATATTGTGGAATATCGAAAATTTTTACAAAATGCCTTTGGAGCATTTTTGGCTGATACAGGGGAATTTCAGTCATATGCTTACACAAATAATTATTTGTTGCTGGAAACATTCAACTTGAATATGAATACTTATCTTGAAGCTGAAAAAGATGCTAAAACTGTGGACGAAAATATAAATGCAATCTATGACTATTTATATAGCGAAGGAGACAAAATTCAAAAGGAAGATTATAAAGGAATGTCAAGCAGTAAAATGCAGGCACTTGTAAATGAAGAGTATGACAAGCTGGAAAGAGTGCTGGATATAAGAGGAAACGAAGGAAAAGAAAAGAAAAAGGCTGCAAATATCGCAAAATCAAGCTTAAAAAAATTAAGAAAACTTTATAGTAATTATGATAAATGGTTTGATGATTATGTGGAGACTTCTTCATTGTCACGAGAAAATAAAGAAAAATTGAAAAAATTAATAAAATTTGAAAATCTTTCAAATATTAAATTTATAATTCAGTCAATTGAAAAAAAATAAAAATATAAGTAATAAGTAAAAAAATTCGGAAGGAGTCAAAATGAGTGAGAAAAATACAAATAACAATGAAAATTTAGAAAATGCTAAAGAAGAGAAAAATCAAGTTTACGAAATGGAGAATCTTGAAGTAAATGAAAGGTCTACATTAAAAAGTAGAAAATATGTGAATTTAAAAGATAAAACTGATTATATCGATTTAACAATTTATAACGAACTTGATGATTTTGCGGCAGAAGTATTAGATAGTGATAATTTCTTAAAATATGTAAATGCAAGAAGAGAATATTTATTTGATTCTAACGAAGCTATAAAAAAATATTTTGGGGATGAATTTTTGAATAATAAAGAAAATGAAAACAAAATAAATACTTTTTCAGAGTTTTACTATGAATATATGATAAGATATTCAGATTGCTATCTTTATGAATTTATGGCAAAAGGCTACACTGACGGATTTAGGGAATTGCTTAAAAAAAAGGGTATAGATCCTGACAGTCTTGATGTAAATTGGGAAAGTATCCGTTCTAAAGAACTTGGATACGATGAATCACTTGTGGATATTTTATATTCAATTATAAATTATGAGCTTGAACATCGTGGATACTCTATTTTTGGAATAAATATGGGATATGAATCAACATTGTATTTCATTGTTCCGCAAAAGGCGTTTTCAAGAATTGACAACGAGCCTGAATTATTTACTATTTTTGATATTGGATTTTTAGAAACAATCTATAACGAAATTTATGAAGTGGTAGGAAACCTTGGAATTGAAAATGTTGGAGTTGGAGATTTTCTAGAAAAACGTGGAAACGAATACTATAGTTTATTTGCTGATGCAAGTAAAAATGTCATAATTGAAAATATTGATGAAAATGATGAGTCGAAAGTGAAAATAATTTTGTAAAAAAGGGAGCAAAGAATGATAAATTTTGAAACTAAAGATACAATGCTGCTTTATAGTCTTGTAAATATGAAGTTGCGTGATGAATTTTTAGATTTAGATGATCTTGTAAATTATTACGGTGTTGATAAAAAAGAACTTTTAGATAGATTTTCAAATGCTGGATATGAATATGTGGAAGGGGAAAATCAATTTAAAAAAATATAATTTTGGAAAGTAAAAATTAAAAATTCTATGAAAAAAGGTAGATAATATATGAAAAATATAGTATTGATTGGAATGCCTGCCTGTGGAAAAAGTACAATTGGGTACCGGCTGTCAAAAAAAATTAATTTCCCTGTTCTAGATGCAGATAAATATTTGGAAGAAAAGGAAAATAGAGTTATTTCAGATATTTTTTCAAATGAAGGGGAAGAGCATTTTAGAGAACTTGAAACTAAATATTTGAAGGAATTATCAGAAAAAGAAGGAACTATAATTTCAACAGGCGGTGGAGCTGTTAAAAAGAAAGAAAATATTGATATTCTAAAAAAAACTGGGATTGTCGTATTTCTTGATAGAACAATAGATGCCATTTCAAAAGAAAATCATAGAAACAGACCTCTTTTACAAAATCCTGATAATCTTCAGAAACTGTATGATGAAAGAATAAAGCTGTATAGACGATATGCTGATATTATTATAAAAAATGACGATAGTATAGATGTAATTGTTGAAAGGATAATTACTTCATTGAAGGGAAAAATTTTATAAAAAGATGGATGGGAAAATAATAATGAAAAAAATATTAATTATAAATGGACCTAATCTAAATTTTCTAGGAATTAGAGAAAAGGGAATTTATGGAAATGATGATTATAACAGCATTTGTAAATACATAAAAGAAAAATTTGAAAATGAAGATGTAAAAATCGAGATATTGCAGTCAAATTCTGAAGGAAAAATTATAGATTTTTTGCAGTCAGCATATTTTAATGAAGTTGACGGGATTGTAATAAATCCTGGAGCTTATACTCATTACAGCTATGCAATTTTTGATGCAATAAAATCTGTATCTATTCCGACTGTGGAGGTGCATTTGAGCAATATTTACGAAAGAGAGGAATTTAGAAAAATTTCGGTTACAGCTCCTGCCTGCATTGCACAGATTTATGGAAAAGGTAAGGATGGGTATGTAGAGGCTGTAGAGCTTCTTTTAGAAAGATAAAAAATATAGAGGATAGAAAAATGGAAGAAAGTAATAAAAGTGTTGAAATATGCAGAATAGCATTGAAAATGTCAATTTCTTCACGTGATGAAGAAAAAAAATTGATGCAGGATTACAAAAAAGTTGGCATAAAGACAGCTGCAGTAAATGTTGGTGGTGCAATGCCGCAATCACGTTTTAAATTTATAGAAAGCGCCTTAATGGCAGCCAAAAGAAATAATTTAATTCAAGACGTGCATGCTCACGATGGTGCAGTAATCGGTGCAATGCGGGAAGCAATGAGCCAAATTGAAGCAATTATAAACGGTCTTAGTGTCGGTGGAAAAATTGGGCTGGCAAGAGAAGGGGAACATCTGGCTGTAGCAATATTTTTAAGTGTTGGAATATTACAATTTAATGAAGTGATAACTTCTGTTGCACATCGTTCAGTTTCAATACTTGAAAACGAAAAATAAAATTAAGGAAAGGCTTATTATGGGAAAAAAATTTTTTGATGAAATAGAACTATTTTTGTTTGATATGGATGGATTATTGTTTGATACAGAAACTATTTATGTGGAATATGGACGTGAAGTTGCTAAAGAAAAGGGATATACAATAACAAATGACATTGTGGAAAAAACAACGGGCGTTACAAATGATAAAGCAAGAATATTGTTTAAGGAAGCCTTGGGTGGGGAATTTCCGTATGACGAAATGATGGGAAAAGTTAAAAACTTTATACTGGAAAAAGGACTAAAAGGCGAAGTTCCACTAAAATTAGGAGCATTAGAATTGCTTGAATTTTTAAAGAAAAATAATAAACAGATGATTTTAGCTACTTCATCGGATTTACATCTGGCAGAGGCATTAACAGAAGGAAAAGGTATAAAAAAATATTTTTCCCATTTAGTGACAGCAGAAGATGTTGTTCACGGGAAACCTGATCCGGAAGTATTTCTAATAAGTGCAAAAAAAGCTGGGGCATCTCCTGAAAAAACGGTAGTATTTGAAGATTCGTTCAATGGAATAAGAGCAGCTCACGCAGCTGGGACATTTCCAATTATGGTGCCAGATAAGTTGAAACCAACAGAGGAAATTGAAAAATTGGTTTATAAAAAGTTTGATAACTTAATGGAAGTGCTTGATTACTTTGAGGGAAAGTAAATTACTAAAAATAAAATAGAAATTGATTAATAGGAGTTATTTGTGGCAAATAAGATAACTCCTATTTTTTTGTGAAAATTATTTTATTAAAAGATTTAAATCAATTGAAAAAAAATAGTAAATATAGTAAAATGAATAGTAAAAAGATAAAATTTTAGTAAGCTAAATTTTTAAGTTTTTATGGTTCAGTTTCAAAAAAAGTAAGAAAATTCTAAAAATTTAGGAGGAATGGAATATGGGAAATAATACTTTTGTAATTGTGGGAACGCAGTGGGGAGATGAAGGAAAAGGTAAAATTATTGACGTACTCTCTCCAAAAGCGGATTATGTAGTTAGATTTCAAGGTGGTAACAATGCTGGACATACAGTTGTTGTAAACGATGAGAAGTTTATTTTGCATTTGCTGCCGTCTGGAATTATTAACTCGGCTGGAAAATGTATAATTGGGGCTGGAGTTGTTGTTGATATTGAAGTATTATTGACGGAAATTGACGAGCTGGAAAAAAGAGGAAAAAAGCTGGATAATTTATTTATCGATGAAAGAGCGCACATAATAATGCCTTACCATATCGAAATTGACAAGGCTAAGGAAGAAGCTATGGGTGAAAATAAAATTGGTACGACTCAAAGAGGAATAGGTCCTTGCTATATTGATAAAATTGCAAGAAATGGAATTAGAATTGGTGATTTACTGGATCCTGAAAGATTTAGGGATAAACTTACTTGGAACGTGAATGAAAAAAACGATATGCTGACTAGATACGGTAAAGGAACTTTTGACTTGGAAGAACTTTACGAAAAATTTATGAAACTTGCTGAAAAAATAAAATTTAGAATAATAGATGCCGTTGTAGAAATCAATGAAGGGATTGAAGAAGGAAAAGTAGTGCTTTTTGAAGGGGCTCAAGCGTTAATGCTTGACATTGACTACGGAACTTACCCTTACGTAACTTCATCATCGCCAACATCTGGTGGAGTAACAGTCGGAACAGGAGTCGCTCCAACAAAAATTTCAAGAGTGCTAGGAGTTATGAAGGCGTATACAACAAGAGTGGGAGAAGGGCCTTTTCCAACAGAGTTAGAAAATGAAGATGGAGAAACTTTACGAAAAGTGGGACACGAATTTGGAGCAACAACTGGACGTCCAAGAAGATGTGGATGGCTTGACTTGGTAATTGGTAAATATGCAGTGTTAATTGACGGATTGACAGACATTGTATTGACAAAACTGGATGTATTGACAGGATTTGAAAAAATAAAAGTGGCAGTAGGTTATGAAATTGACGGAAAAGTATATCATTCTTATCCTGGAAACTTGAGAAAATCTAAAGACTTGAAAATAATTTACGATGAATTAGATGGCTGGAAAGAAGATATTACGCAAATAAAGAATTACGAAGACTTGCCGGAAAATTGTAAAAAATATATTGAATACATTGAGAAAAAATTGAAATGTAAAATCTCGATGATTTCAGTAGGGCCTGAAAGAAGTCAGAATATTTATAGATATGATTTGGGAGAGTTTGTGAAGTAGTTTTTGAAATTGGAGGAAATTATTTAAGAAATAAAGTAAATTCAAAAGATAAGATTTTAGAATTTAGAAAAAGACTTTTGGATAGGAATAAGAATTTTATAAAAGAAAAACAAGATATTGAATTTGAGAAAAATTACAAAATAAAAAATTTGAATAATGAAATGGAGAGATAAAATGAAAATAAGAAAAATAATGTTGATGACAATGATTGGAGTATTTTCTGTGTTTGGATTTTCTTGTAGTAAAACAGGAAACGAAAAAAAGAATTTAACAATGTCAAAAGAAGCGAAAGCTGGAAAAAAAGCAGAATACAAAAAGATAACTTCAGATGAAGCTAAAAAGATGATGGAAACTCAAAAAGTTATAGTTGTAGATGTTAGAACTTTGGAAGAATATAACGAAGGGCATATTCCGAATGCAATTTCTGTTCCATTGGAAACTATTGAAAATGAAGCAGAAGCAAAATTGAAAAATAAAGATGCTTTAATTTTAGTTTATTGCAGAAGTGGAAGACGAAGCAGGGAAGCAGCATTAAAATTGATTGAAAAAGGTTATACAAACGTGATTGATTTTGGTGGAATAAAAGATTGGAACGGGGAAGTTGTGAAATAAAAAATGTAGTATTTAAAGATGTAAAAGAAAAAATACTGTATTTTGAATAAGAAGGGAATAGGTAATGAAAAAAATACTAATAATGTTAATGCTAGGGATTGGAATTATTTCCTTTTCAGCTCCAGCACAAAATGGTAAAAAGTCTAAAATTGATAAAACTGTGAATGAAAGTGCTGCTCAAAATTTATCTTTTAATACGATTACATTGAAATTAGTTGGAACTAGAGTTTCAAAAACTGATAAAAATAAAATAGAATTGGAATATGAAAATTTTAAGGCAACTGGAAATAATAAAAAAGTTTATACAGAAAAAGACTTTCAAGTAAATGGAAAAAATCCAAAAATTATTATAAATAAAACAATTTCCACTGCAATGATAGAAAATTTTGTTAATAGTGATGAAGAAATAGTTGTAACAGGGTTTTATGAAAATAATGAAGGAATTAAGTATAAACCATTTAATTTTAGTTTTAGCGTAAATAAAGATGAAGTGAAAAAGATTTACTTTAAGGATGGGGCAATTTATATTTGGGATAATTAGTTACTAGAAAGTTTTGTAAATTAAGATTTTGTGTATATAAAGGAGAATTGTGAATAAGATTATATTATTTTTATTTTTAAAGATTTTATCATATTCTTCCTAAGTTCAAATAATAACATGTTGTGAAAATTGTTATCGAAAAAACTCAAAAATAAAAAATAAAAATTATGATTGGGATATATTAGGTACTGGATTTAACTGGAATTTAGATTCAGAGTATAAATTACAGGAAAAATAAATCAAAGCAAGTAGGAGGAAATGGGAAAATGGAAAATATGAGTATATATTCAAATCCGTTGGCGGAAAGATATTCGAGTAAGGAAATGTTGCATATTTTTTCACCTGAGTTTAAATTTAGAACTTGGAGAAAGTTGTGGATAAATTTGGCGGAGGCTGAGAAGGAACTTGGACTTGATTTTATTACGGATGAGCAGATTGCGGAACTTAAAAAATTTAAAGATGATGTGAATTTTGAAGTTGCAGCAGAATTTGAGAAAAAATTGAGACACGATGTGATGGCTCACGTTCATACTTATGGAGAACAGGCGAAAAATGCAAGAAAAATCATTCATTTGGGAGCGACAAGTGCGTATGTTGGGGATAATACTGATTTGATTCAAATTAAGGAAGGACTTTTAGTTATTAAAAGAAGAATGCTTACTTTGATTGAAAAAATGAGAGATTTTGCATTGGAATATAAAGACTTGCCTACTCTAGGATTTACGCATTTTCAGGCGGCACAGCTTACAACGGTTGGTAAAAGAGCGACATTGTGGCTTCATTCTTTGCTTCTTGATTTTGAAGAGCTGGAATTCAGACTTGAAAACTTGAGATTTAGAGGAGTTAAAGGGACTACTGGTACACAGGCTAGTTTTAAAGAGTTGTTTGAAGGAGATTTTGAAAAAGTAAAACAGTTGGATGAACTGGTTACTGAGAAAGCTGGATTTGGTAAAAAACAAGGTGTTTCGGGGCAAACTTACGATAGAAAAGTAGATGCACAAATTTTGAATTTATTGTCGAATATTGCTCAATCTTCTCATAAATTTACGAACGATTTTAGACTACTGCAGCATTTGAAGGAATTAGAAGAGCCATTTGAAAAAAATCAAATTGGTTCAAGTGCGATGGCTTACAAGAGAAATCCGATGAGAAGTGAAAGAATTTCATCACTTGCCAAATACGTGATTTCAAGTTCACAAACAGGAGCATTAGTTTTTGCAACACAATGGTTTGAAAGAACATTGGATGATTCTGCAAGCAAAAGACTTTCAATTCCACAAGCATTTTTAGCAGTGGACGCAATTTTGATTATTTGGCTTAACATTATGGACGGAGTTGTTGTTTATCCAAAAGTGATTGAAGCAAATATTCAAAAGGAATTACCATTTATGGCAACTGAAAACATCATTATGGAATCAGTAAAAAAAGGAATGGATAGACAAGAAGTTCACGAAATCATAAGAGAACTTTCGATGGAAGAAACAAAGGAAATTAAATTGAACGGAAATCCTAACAGACTAATTGACAGAATTATAAAAGACGGAAGACTAGGACTTAAAGCGGAAGATATGGAAGGTATCTTGGTTTCTGCTAATTATACTGGATTTGCTGGACAGCAGACTGAGGATTTTGTGAAGAATGAGATTAATCCGATTTTGGATAAGTATAAGGATGAGATTGTGGAGGATAGGGAGGAATTGAGAGTTTAATAAAAAATGAAAAAGAAAAAAACTCTCACAAGAAGCCAGAACATGGCAAGAATAAAATCTAAAAACACGAAACCTGAAATTTACATTCGAAAATTGCTTTATAAAATGGGATATAGATACAGAATTAATTATTCGCAGCTTCCAGGAACACCTGATATTTTTATTTTGAAATATAATACTGCGATATTTGTAAATGGATGTTTTTGGCATAGACACGAAAATTGTAAAATTGCAACTTTTCCTAAGACGCATGCTGAATATTGGGAAAAGAAGTTTAGAAGAAATGTAGAGAGGGATATTGAGGTTCGTGAGAAGCTTTTTGAGATGGATGTTAGTGTTATTACAATTTGGGAATGTGAAGTCAACAAAATGCAACGAAATGAAGAATACAGAAAAAAATATCTGAAAATTTTAAGAGATAGGATTGAAAGAGTTTTTAATTATGAGGAAGAGGATATTTCAGTACAAATGGAAGTTGCAGAGAAAAATAAAAAATATATGAAATAAGGAGATGATGCAGTGAAAAGCAAGTTATTATTAATTTTTTTAGTCTTGATATTATCTTTTAACATTTTTTCAAATACAAATTCTAAAGAAAAGTTTAAATTGGCAAAAACATATTTAGATCATAAAAATTATAGAGAAGCGGAAAAAATATACTTGGAATTGGCTAAGGAAAAAGATATTCATGCGATATATAATTTAGGTTATCTTTATATGGAGCAAGGAAAAATAGTGGAAGGTGAAAAATATTATAAAATGGCTGCTGATATGGGGTATGATGATGCAATGTATAATCTAGCGATGTTTTACGATAGACAAAAAGATTTTGTTAAAGAAAAATTATATCTAGAGAAATTGGCTGAGAAAAATCAAAACGATGCAATATTCCAATTGGCTATAATTTATAGACAAGAAAGAAATTATCAGAAGGCAGATGAACTTTATAAGAAATTATTAAAAGCAAAATACCAAGAAAGTGAAGTTTCTTATAATTTAGGGATTTCTTGTTATTATCAAAAAAAATACGATGAAGCAGAAAAATATTTTTTAAAAGCAATAGAATTAGGTAATAATGATGACCCAAAATATAATTTAGGTATTTTATATAAAGTTCAAGGGAAATTTACACAAGCTAAAAAATATTTAATACCACTTGCTCAAAAAGGAAAAATAGATGCAATGATAAATATGGGAGCAATTTATCGAGATGAAAAAGATTATAAAAATGCTAAAAAATATTATAAAATGGCGATGGATAAAGGTTCACGAGAAGCAGAGGCAGAATATAACACTATATTGATAATGGAAGAACACGGATTATAATATTTCATAAATTGCAATATTAATTGTTTTTATTTTTGATACATCGGTCTTCTTTGGGTAAAATTCTCTCTCAGAAGACCGTTACTGTTTTCATTATATACTTGCCTGTTATGAATAGTAAGGAACTGCAAAATAGAAGTCTATTCTTATCTTCTTTACTTTTTTCCAGCATAAAAATTACTTATCTCTGTCTGATATGAAAATCTTAAAGACTCCTTTTGGGATACTGGTTATCAGCTGTTTTATTGCTTCCAGTATTAAATTTTTACTTTTTATTTTACTTGATTTGACAGTACACCTGATTCGTAGTTTTAATCATATAAATAGAAATCCATTATTTGTAATAGCTCCCTAGAATTATCATCTATATTTTCATTCGCTAATACATCCTTTATTTCCTCTTGCAATTTCATTCTGTCGTTTTTAAATTCTTCCTTTCTTTCAGCATCATAAGCCATATGTGCCATTCTTCCTATTGCTGAAAATCCGAAAGTAAAATAATTAAAAATTGTTGTAAATCGTTTTTTCTTTTTAGTTCTTTTAAATTTCATATATTTTTTATCAATTGAACTTATGTCTAGATTTTCTTGTTTTGCTGATTCAAAAAACTTTTCTAGCCTGCTTACACTATTTCTTGAAAATAATTCTAATCCACGTTCTATTAATTCCTTTACTTTTACCATTTATCTTCCCTCCAACTTATAAATTTATAAACTTTTTTCTGCTTCCTCAATAGAACTGTAACCCTTTTCCAGTACAATGTTTTCCAAATTATTTTCTGCCAAGTTTATATTATTTGTAACACAACTTTGGATATACTCATAATATAATTTCAATGTTTTTACTGAATATGATGATAATTCTCCCTTCAAGTAAGTTTCAATTGAAGTATAGTTGGGTGTGTCATATTTTGAGTATAAAGGACGCCCTTTTGAAGTAACTTTTGGATATTTTTGTATTATTTCTTCTTCCCAATGCAAATAAATTTCTACTATTTTTTGTACTAACTCTTCCTTTTCTTGTGAAATTTTAGGCAAATATTCCTTAATAATTTCGTATTCTTTTGGAGAGCTATATTTCATCATTCTGGCATATTTGTCCTGAACAATGTTTTCACCACGATGTTTTGCCAAAATCAAGTCTTCCAAATAACTTTCCAGAATTTCATCAGGCAATGTTTCCCATTGGCTTCTTCTCATAATTTCAAATTCCTGTGGATTATCCTGACAATCAGCTCTTCCTTCCGTATGATGCACATTTTGAAAAAATTCCCATTCCCTTTTTAAAATTTGCCGAATAAAACTTTCTTTTTTACTAATTTCTATTTCCATTTTCAATTCTCCTATTTTAAATCCAATATTCTTTAACTTTGTTGATTATTTTAAAAATTTTCTATTTTAATCCATCGCAGGATTCCAGTTTCTTAATTTTTCATCTTCAATTTTATTTTGTACAAAAGGCCCATAATCCTGTAAAAAATCGCTTATTAATTGTCTTGGAACAATATCTTGATCTTTCATTTCCGAAATTACATCGGCACTTATTTCTTCAATAATTTGAAATTTTCGATTAACTGCACCATTTGGCAATTTTACCAGTTCTTCAATTAAAAAATAAGTTTTTTCTCCCAAGATTTTCAAGTTTTTTAAGGCTCTTGGCATCCATTTGTAAAAAAGTTTATATTTTTTATTTAATAAAAAAATTATATGTATTGCCTCATTTATAAATTCAGTTTCTGCCAGCCTTGCTGCCACAATTTCATTTCTTTTCATACATCGTAAATAGTTATACTGCCCAGATTGTGCAATTTTCATACATCTTGTCGCAATTTTGTTAAGCCGTATATCTTCTGGAAAATATTTTTCCAAATCATTTCTAATTTTTGTGAATTGTCCTGAATTATCCATAAAAATTTCTCCATTAACCGCTGTTGCAAGCAATTCTTCTGGAATTAACCGCCAATCATATAAGTTCTCAGGTGCTTTCACATCTCCCAAAAACTTGAAAAACCAGTCTTCAATATTAAGAACACCACGCCGTCCATCCCCAAATTCGCTCACATTCAATGCTCTAAATCCCAAAAATTCCTTTGGCAATTCATTAAGCCTTTTTTGCAAATTTAATCCATATTTTTCATAATCTTCTGAACTTAGCCAAATACAGCAGGATGGTCCAAAATCATGATCTTGTGAAATCTCATCATCAAATCCAAAACATTCTGAACCTTCCCCCGCAAGTCCAGCCGCCATTTTTTCAAAAACTTCTGGAAATTCACTTTTTATAACTGGCAGATAAACTTCTTCAAAATATCTTTTTGAAAGTTCCAGCCCTTTTATTTTATTTGAATCCATTTTTTCTCCTTATTCCAAAAAATTAAATCATTTTTTCCTTTACAACTTCAATATTTTCCAAAATATTTTTGTAATTATTGCTTTCTTTCCCAAACGTCTTTTCACAAATTTCAGCACTTTTCTCAAATAACTCCAATGCTTTTTCATATTCATTTTCTGCAAAATAAAAAGTTGCCATATTGTTAAGGACTGCTGCATACAAGTTATGAGTTTTTCCAACTTCCTTTTCAATTAGTTCCAGTGATTTTTGCAAATATTCTTCTGCTTTTTCTTTATTTTTTACTTTCAAGTAAGGCTGTACAAGGTTACTTAACGTAATTGCATACTGAATAGGATTTTCTCCAACTTTTTCCAATACTTCCAGACTTTTTTCCTGCAACTCAATCGCTTCCTCGTATCTTTCAAGCTCCTGATAAAATAAAGCCAAATTATTACATACGCTTGCATAAACATAATCATTCTGCAAATTATTACTTTCATAAATTTTCATAGTATTAAGATAAATATTTTCTATGTCATCATACTTTTTCATAAATCTGTAAACTTCAGCTAGGTTCAGGCTGCAAGTCGCATAAGGAATACTGTCTTTGCCATACTTTTTCTCAATAAAGCCTTGTGCTTTCAGCAAAGCATCTTTTGCCGTGTCAAACTCTCCAACATATTTAAGAGTTCCCCCAACTTCATTCAAAATTTGAATATTTTCATCACTTTCCTCACCAAAAACCTCTTCTGTAAGTTCTGCTAATTCCTTTAATACTTTAACCTCTTCCACAACATTCCCCTGCTGCATAAGTTCTTTTCTTAAGTTTGTCAATTCATTTATTCTAACTTTTTTTTCAAATATATTTGACATTTTATATTTCTCCTTTATATTAATTTTATTATTTAATTTTTATGTTATAAAAGTATGATTTGAATCCATTTTAATTATTATTTCTAACAAAAGTTTACCATACAAAATTGCAATCTGCAACAATATTAAAAATAATTTTAAGATTTCAAAATAGTTTTACTATAAAATAAAATTATGTTGTTGAAATAAAAAAACTCCTATTATATAATAAAAATAGATTAAATATTTTTAGTGGAAAGAGGGAAAGATAATATGGATAAAGAAAAAATAGATTTTAAGTACCATCATATAAAACATTACAAATATCAGGCGCAATCAAAGAAAACTTTGATAACTTCAATTTTGTTGACGCTATTTTTTGCTTTAGTTGAATTAT
Source organism: Leptotrichia hongkongensis (assembly GCF_041538065.1). Lineage (NCBI taxonomy): Bacteria > Fusobacteriati > Fusobacteriota > Fusobacteriia > Fusobacteriales > Leptotrichiaceae > Leptotrichia > Leptotrichia hongkongensis. The sequence continues at coordinate 102,806 of NZ_JBGORW010000007.1, forward strand.
TTGGTGGAATATTTAGTGGTTCACTTGCACTTATTTCAGATTCATTTCATATGTTTTCGGATGTTATTGCACTTTTGTTCAGCATTATAGCAGTATTTTATTCAGCCAAAAAGCCAAACAAAAATTTTACTTATGGATTTTTGAGAATTGAGATAATTTCTGCATTCATAAATGGACTGGCTCTTATGATAATTTCGGTTGGAATAGTTATTGAGGCTATAAAACGGCTTTTCAATCCAGAGCATGTTGATTTTTTTACAATGTTTACAATTGCAGTAATCGGACTTTTGGTTAATATAATACTTATGTTTGTACTTATGAAAAGTTTGAAAAAAGAAAATAATCTTAATGTAAAAAGTGCATTATGGCATTTTTTAGGTGATACACTAAATTCGGTTGGAGTTATAATTGCTGCGATTATTTTAAAATTAACTAACCTTGTTATTTTTGACATAATAATAAGTGTGATTATAAGCGTTGTTATTTTTACTGGGGGATTAAAAATTGCAAAAGAAGCATTTTTTATTTTAATGGAAGCTGTTCCCAGCGATTTAGATATCGATGAAATTTATGCTAAAATTTTGACAATTGATAAGATAAAGGATATTCATGAATTCCATTTATGGAATATTTCTGAAGAAAATATAAGTATCTCATTTCATATTTTACTTGATGAGTATAATGGTGTAAATGATTACGAGATTGTAAATGATGTGGTAGAACTTTTGAAAAATGAATACGGAATAGAACATGTGACAGTTCAAATTGAAAATCCTGAAATAAATCCACATTTTTAACATATACTTTTAAAAGTGATAGAAATTTAACTGTAAGAGAAAAAGCTGACATTTAGCCAGCTTTTGTTTTTTTATAGAGATTAATCATTGCAACTTTCAATAAATTTATCAAAAATCTTCTGCATTTTCTCATTTCCACGAACTGCCATCATTTCAGGATGCCATTGTACTGCATAAAAGAATTTATGATTTTTATTTTGAAAAGCTTCTATTATACCATCATTTGCTTTTGCAATAGAAGTCAAATTATTTCCCAAATCTTTTATCATTTGATGATGATAAGAATTAATTCTTGTTTTTTCACCAAAAATTTCAAATAAAATATTGTCTTTTTCAATATTAATATCGTGTGTAGGCAAGTCAGGAAGCCACTTTTGCATGTGATTAATAGTTGTTCCTGTATATTTTACATCTTGATACAAACTTCCGCCAAAATAAATATTTGCAATTTGCAATCCACGGCAAATCCCCAAAATAGGCTTTCCAGTTTTTATAAATTCATCTAAAATTTCAAGTTCAAATTTATCTCGCTCTGGTGTAATGCTTCCAACTTCCTGCAGACAGTCCTCTCCATATAAAATCGGATTAGGATCCCCTCCCCCAGAAAGTAAAAGACCATCTAAATGCTGAATTTGTTCCCTTATAACTTCCATATTTTCTGTTATTGGCAAAATAAACGGTATTCCTCCAGCATTTATAACAGCTTTACTGTAATCCACAGAAACTATTGTCTTATGATCATTCAGTCTGTTCGGGTTTAATTCCAGCGAAGTAGTAATTCCTATAATTGGTTTTCTTTTATTGTTCATTTATTAAGTTCCTTTCTTTTCTCAATTTTACTATTATTTTTTATTTAAAATTTCTCACTCTTCCAAAAAAGTCAATAAAATTTTTATAAGTTACCATCTCAATCTCATTTTCAGAATATCCTCTTTTTTTCAAGGCTTTTTTCACATTTCCTAACTCTGTAACATCGTGAAGACCAAGAAGTCCATCAGGCTCTTCTCCTTCTGGAGTATAATATTCCGCAAAGTCAAGTCCAAATCCGACTTTATCCAGTCCAATTTTTTCAGCTACGTACTCTAAATGATTTAAAAGCATTTCTAGATTTTTCTCATTTTCATTTTGGCTAACAAAATTATGGTAACTGTTCATTCCAACCATTCCCCCTCGCTCACCAATACATAAAATTTGATCATCAGTCAAATTTCTCATTGACGGACAAAGGCTTCTGGCATTAGAATGTGAAGCAAAAAAAGGTTTTTTGGAATGTTTGGCAATATCCCAGAATGTTTTATCGTTGGCATGCGAAACATCAAGCAGGATTCCCAATTCATTAATTATTCTCACAGCATCAATTCCAAGTGAAGTCAATCCCCTGTTTTTATCTCCGCTCTGTCCTGTTGCAAAAGCGTTTGTTTCATTCCAAGTCATTCCAATATGTCGCACACCAAGCTGATTTAATAAATAAATATAATCAAGTTTATCTCCAATCCCTGGGAGCCCTTCTATCCCAAGCATAACTCCAAATTTTTTCTCTTCTTCCTTAACATTTTCCCAATTTTCAAAAATTTTAAAATCAGATGGCTCTTTTATAACCTTTATCAAATCTTTTGCGTGATACAATTCTTCAGTCATCGCTCGTAAATCCGCAAAAAAATATTCTTCAGCATTCTCCACTTCATTCACATTCAAATAAATAACAAAAATTCCTCCAGAAAGCCCTCCTTTTAAGAATTTTTCCTTGTACTTATTTCTGATAACATCTTTATTTCCCTTCTGATATTCCCAGAAATTATCTGTCCACACATCTGCATGCATATCAAAAAACATTGATTTTTCCTTCTTTCTATGTAAATTTATTTATACTTTTTTCTGTACTTCTATTTTTCAAAATAAATTTCATTTATATTTTCATTAATTTTCAAAGTACATTTTGCTCCCATCGGTATTGTTACCAAGTCAGGCTTTTCATGTCCACTTTCAAGTCCATAAATTATAGGCTTTTCATAATTTTTGAAAAAATCTTTTAAAAAGTCCATTAACTCATAATTTTCCCCATAAGTATTCTCACAGCCCGCAAAATTACCTAACAAAACTGCATTACAATCTTCAAATTTTCCAGCATATTTCAAATGTGTCATCATTCTGTCAATTCTGCTGATTTCTTCTTCTATTTCTTCAATAAAAAATATTTTTCCTTTTGTATCAATTTCATAATCTGTTCCTAAAGTTGTAACAATTATTGAAAGATTTCCGCCAGTTAATTCGCCGTTTATTTTTTTATTTTCAAAATCTTTCTTATACAGAAGTGAAGTTTCTTTTTCTGTTCCAGCTTTTTCATCTATTGGATTTCTAAATAACCATTTTTCATCTTTTTTCTTATCCAAGGCATTAAAAAAAGATTTTTTTGTAAACTTATTAAAATCATTAAACATATTCGACTTTACCATAGGACCGTGAAAAACTCCCAAATTACACTTTTGATTAAAAGCAATGCTCAAATTTGTAACATCGCTATAACCCACAAAAACTTTAGGATTTTTCTTTATCAATTCATAGTCCAGCTTATCCAAAAGTTGCGAAGCACTAAATCCGCCCTTCACACAAAAAATACCTTTAATTTCGTCATCAGAAAAAGCCCTGTGCAAATCTGTTACCCTAATTTCAGGCGTTCCCGCCATATATCCTCCAATATTTTCAAAAAGGCTTTCCCCTAAGACTGGCTCAAAACCTAAGTTTTTCATAGTTTCCTTACATTTTTCAATATCTTCTGCCAAAATAGGCGAAGAAGTGCAAACTAAAAACACTTTATCTCCTTGTTTCAATGGCTCTGGAAAATACATCCTTAAACTCCTTTTTTATTATTTTCTTTAGTTATAAAGTTTTATTTTAAATATTCATTTTGTTGATTTCAATTTTAAAAACAACTTTTGTAACGATTTTTCTTATATTCCCAGAATCATCATTTTCAGAAACATTAAGTTCAGGCTTGTGAACATCATTTGGGAAAAAGACAAGAACATCTCCAGTTTTCATAACTATATCAAATGCTTTATCACCTTCTAAAATTGTAAGGTCCTTCTCTTCATCAAAGCTCTTGACTTCCATATCTCGAATATCATTAATTGCGACTTTTTCAGTTCCATTAATCATAATCTGTACATCCAAATATTTTTTGTGACTTTCCCAAAATTTCTCATTTTCACTTTTCGTAAAATATTTTCCAAGATTCATTTTGATATTGTTATAACCAACATCATAACTTCCATTTACAAGTGATAAAATTTTATTTTCATTTTTTTTGGCAAATTCAATACAAAATCGAATATCCTTTGCTAAACTTTTGTTTTGAATTTCATTGTTCACATTTGTAATAATCATTTCTTGCACTCTCCTTCAAAAAAATCACAGTTAACTTTCAACTGTGATTATACCCTTTTTTATTAAGAATTTCAATAAAAAAACTTATTTACAACATTTTAATCATCTTTATTTTTTCAAAAATTCTTTTTTCCAAAATAATTTTGTCAATATCTGTTTTCAGATTTTCATCATAAAAGTTCTCAATTACTGCGAATTCACTATCTCTATCCAAATTTTTATCCCAAAATTTGTGAAAATATGGACGTAAAAATTTGTTTATTTCAAGTACAGCCTTCATCTCGCCTTTATGTTTCGCAATATTTTGCAGGTGTTCCAACACAATCGATTTTGTTTCGTCAAAAGTTTGAATTGTGTTTATTTTGCCAATATTGAGAAATTCCCTTGTTTGTTGAATTAACCAAGGATTACCTATTATTCCACGTGAAAGTATTATACCGTCAAGATTGCAGGAGGATGTTTTTCGTTTTATCTCGGTAGGCTCAAATAAATCACCATTTCCAAAAAAATTTATATTTCTTGGCATTTTGCTTAGTTTTTCAACAATTTCCCAGTTGGCAGTTCCAGAATACATTTGCTTTTGAGTTCGTCCATGCACACAGATAAAATCAAGGTTATGCTTATTTGCCAAATTCAAAAAAATTTCAGGATTGTCAAAATCTTTATAACCAACACGTATTTTTATCGAAATTTCAGCATCAATATTTTGTGTTTCCAAAAGAACCTGATCAACTAAGTCATAGTTTTCAAGAAGCGCTGAACCTGCTCCGTTTTTTATAATTTTAGGCTGTGGGCACCCCATATTTATATTAATTTTTCTAAATCCCAAATTTTTCAACTTTAAAATCCCTGCAATCAATTCATCCTTATCTCCGCCAAAAATTTGTGTTCCAGTTCGCTGTTTATCATCACATTTTAAAAGTTCATTTATTGTAGTATCATCCTCACGATTCAGTAAATTAGCATTTACCATTTCTGTAAACAAAAAATCTGGCTTAAATTTTTGAAGTATTTTTCTAAAGGAATAATCAGTAGTCCCAGCCATTGGGGCAGTATATATTTTCATTTTTTCTCCTATTTTTTTATTTTACATTATATACTTAAAATGAAAAAAAATCAAATTTAGAAAGATTATTTTCCAAAAGAAAATTAATTTTTATTGTACTAGTTTAAATTTATTGACATTTCTTAAATTTATAGTATAATGGATATCAAAGGAAAATATAATTTTTTTAAAATGGAGGAATTCATAAAATGAAAAAAATTTTTTTGATATTAGGAACACTAATTGTAATTTCAACAAACTCAATTGCTGGTTGGGCAAAATATAGAGATAAAGTTATAAATGGAGTAAAAGATTCTTTTCAAAATTATTCTGAAGATGAAGACTATACTCAAAATTATATTGGTGATTCTTATAATGATTATTATGAAGACGATAACGAATATGATGGTGCTGATGAAGATTATTACGACAATGATGACTATGAAAGCGATTATGAAGATAATTATGATGAGAATAGTGATGAATATGATGATGGCTACTATTATGATTAGTTTTATTTAAATAGAGATTGATTGAACTTTATTTTGTAGATTTTTTTTATTTTAAAATTTATCAATTTTTTTACAAAAATATCTATCTTATTCAAATAAAAGAATTTCAAAGTCAAAATAAATTGAAATAATATAAAGACATTGTATAATTTTATTGAAAACTAAAAAAGATCAATTTAAAGGAGGAGTCAATATGAAAAAAGTATTAGCAATTATTCTATTATCATTATTAACAGTAGTTTCTTGTACAACTGCTACTGATGGAACTAGAAAAGTTAGTAAAACTGGAGTTGGAGCAGGAATTGGAGCGGCAGCAGGAGCTGTAATTGGACAAGTTATCGGAAAAGATACAAAAGGTACATTAATTGGTACAGCTGGAGGGGCCGCAGTTGGAGCAGCTATTGGAAATATATTTGATAGACAGGAAAAAGAATTAAGAAATAAATTAAAAGGAACAGGAGTGGATGTAAAAAGAACTGGAGAAGGTGAAATCAAATTGACAGCACCTGAAAACATTACTTTTGATTTAAATAGCTACGTAATTAAGCCACAATTTAAAAATACGTTGGATTCAGTAGCAACTGTATTAAAAACTTATCCTGATTCAACAATTGTAGTTTCAGGACATACAGATACAACAGGAAATGATACAATTAACAATCCGCTTTCTGTAAATCGTGCAAATTCAGTAGAATCTTACCTTGAGTCACAAGGTATTTCAAGCTCAAGAATAACTTCACGTGGTTATGGAAGCAAACAGCCAATTGCAAGTAATTCGACAGAAACTGGAAGAGCTCAAAATAGAAGAGTAGAAATTGCTATAATCGCAAATCAACAATAATCTTTAAAAATTTTTAGGGGTTTTTTCAAATTAAATTTTGAATTAACTCCTTTTTTTACGAAGTTTTGAAATGATAGATAGTCTTTTTGAGATTGAAAAAATATATAAAAAGAAATAACTTGACTATAGATGAGCCTAACTTTTTACTCTCATTTTAAACTAAAATTACTATAAATTTAGGAGGTTTTATGAAAAAAAATATATTATTAAAATTTATGCTGTTAATCGGAATTTTACTAAGTTTCACATTAAATGCTGGAAATAAAGAAAATTTTAACAATTTTGAAAAATTTTCATTTAGAATGTCAAATAATCCTGATTATATAAGCTATAGAATAATATTAGGAAATGGGGATAAATATCCTGTTCAGTTAAATGTGGGAAACTATTTGGCTTTTATGCCTTCAAGATATGCTGCAGTCAATGTTTATGAATTTTTATCTGATACTTTGAAAAAAGATTTTAAAATTATAAAGGTAAATAAAAAAGGAAAAATAACAGATCAATCTAAAATTATAAAATATTCTTCAAATGATTTTTTTCTAAACTATAAAGACAATGTAGATTTCGAGAAAGCTGAACTAAAGTCACTAGGAATGGTGTTTGCAGGAGTAAAAAATGTAGGAACAGGAGAATACAAAATAACTGCTTATGGAAATAAGGGAATTTCTGGAGGAATTGACAGTAAAGGGCTAAATTGGTTAAACTTGGCATTTATTCCTACAAATTCAGCATTTTATATAAAAATGACAGGCGATAAAAATTTGGTGTGGAGTCCAAATCGTGACTATAACAGTATTCAATATACATTTTCAGTTGAGAATGGAAAAGTAGTGGCTGTGGATAAAAAAGGGAAACATTATTTAACTATTTATCAAAAGGATAACTCTTTATTTGTAGATATGGCGAAATATAATCTTGAATTTCGTGTAAATCAGAATGAAAATCAATTAGAATACTGGATAAATCATAAATTAAAATATGTGGAAAAATATCGGATTATGTAAAAATAAATTCTTACTATTTCTCATCTAAATAGAAAATATTTAATAAATTTTGAATTGTATACTATTTTCTAATGCGATTTAGTATTGGATTATTCCGTTTAATATTAGTTTTTACTATTTTTATTATGTTTTTTCTTTATTTTCGCAGGATTGCTCATTGCCGCAAATCCTTATCTTGCAGTAAAGGTTTATACTGAGAATCTCTGTCGGTTTATTAACAGAAAAAAATTATATTTTACTTATTTTAAATATTAGGTTTTTATCTTTTATTGGAAAAGTTTGTAATAAATTCATTATTTAAATGGGGGTTAGTCTTAAAATATTTATAAATATAACAAAAGAGGGGATTTTACTCCCCTGCCATTTCTTTAGACTTTTCCGTACAAGCCTTAACGGCTTCCATTACAGTTCCTCTAAATTTACCATCTTCCAGTACTTTCAAGGCGGCAATTGTAGTTCCTCCTGGAGAAGTTACCTCATCTTTCAAAATTCCTGGATGTTTTTTTGTTTCAAGCATCATTTTAGCTGAACCTAAAACCGTTTGGGCAATAATTTCATAAGCCTTGTTCCTTGGCATTCCTTCCAATACCCCGCCATCCGCAAGAGCCTCCATAAATACGTAAACATACGCTGGTAAAGAGCCACTAATTCCTGTATATACATGCATAAGTTTTTCCTCAATTTCAATACTTTTTCCAAAACTATTCAACAATTTAAAAATCATACTTTTTTCATTTTCCTGAATGTTATGATTAAAAGAAACTGCCGTCATTCCTTCCATCACTTGAGCAGGTGTATTTGGCATAGTTCTAATAATTTTTTTGTCAGTTCCAATAATATTTTCAATAAAATTGATGCTAATTCCAGCTGCAATTGATAAAACAATAGTTTTTTCTGACAAGTCATCTTTTATTTTATCCAGTACTTTTGGAATAATATTTGGTTTTACAGAAAGGATGAGAATATCGCTTTCTTTTGCAAGTTCGTTTTCATTTTCTGCTTTTTTTACACCGTACTCTTTTGATAATTCTTCAATTTTTTCCTTGTTTAAATCAAAAATAGCTATATTTTTATTTTCAAGAAAGTTTGAAGATGTAACGCCTTTCAATATAGAGCTTCCCATATTTCCTGCTCCAATAATTCCTAATTTCATTCAATTTTGCTCCTTATTCTGATATTAAAAAATTATTCTAGAAATTTTAAAATTCTAATTTAAATACATACTATTTGCTATTTCTAAAAATTTTTGCACTTCTTTTATAGATAGTTTCGTTATTTCCTAATTTTAAATTTGTAAGGCATGCTGCTACAAAGAAATAGTCAGAAAGTCTATTGATATATTGAAGTCCAACTTTATTTATTCCTTCATTTGCTTCAATTACAGCAATCATTTTTCGTTCCAAGCTACGAGTGCTTGTCCGCATAAGATGAAACATGCTTGACATTCTACTTCCTCCAGGGATTACAAAACATTCTAATTTAGGCAATTGTGGAATATATTCATCCATTCTTTCCTCAAGCCATTTTACATCATCAATTGTTTGCTTATATTCTCGTAATCCATCAGGAGTGGCAAGGTCACTTCCACAGTCAAAAAGCTGCTGCTGTATATTTTCACATTCTTCACGTATCTTTCCGAGTACATAATTCAGTTTTTCATCTTCACGAATTTCAGCAATAATTACTCCAAGTAATGAACAAACTTCATCCATCGTTCCATACGCTTCTACTCTAACATGAGTCTTGCTGACTCTTTGTCCTCCATAAAGTCTTGTAAAACCTTCATCACCATATTTTGTGTATATTTTCATAAATATCAACTTCCTTTAATATATTTTTATTATTTTGCAATAATTTTTTTATTTTTTAAATTTCATATAAATTATCTATAAATTCATCAAAATTATCCGCTATTTTTATAACAAATGTAAATGCGTAATAAAAATAAATTCCTCCATTCACTTTGTGTAAAAGAAAAATTTTATCTTCTTTATTTTCAATTAAATCAAGCGGAATCAAATCATCTCTTAATGTTTCCTCGTTATCTAATCCAATATGAGGAGAGTGTTCCCAATTTTTCACACATCCCTCTAAAACTCTATCTTCAAAGAATAATTGCCATACACTTAATAATTTTTTATCGCAAAAAAAGGCTTCTATTTCTTCATTAAACATTTCTTTTTCTTCTTCATCTTCCAAATCGTAAGCACCTTTATACATTTCACATAAAATTTCTTTAATTTTTTCATAAGTTTCATTTTTTAATTTATAACCATATTTTCCAGAACAATAAATAGCATCATTTTCTTCTATCAATTTTCTATATTTATTTAACCCTAATTTATCAAGTAATTCTGTTGATAAATATTTCCTTTCATCAAAATTTTTTCTTTTATCCAGTTCAAAATACTCCATCATTTCTTATATTTCCTCCTATTTATTATTGCTTTTTTTATTTCATTTGCTAACAATTTCCACGCTTTTTCTATAAAATATTAGACCAATATTTACTTTTCCTTATTTCTCCAATAATCCCACTACCTCAATATGCCCAGTCTGCGGGAACATATCCACAGGAGTAACTTTTTTTAATACATACCTATTTTCAGTCAAAATCTTCACATCTCGTGCAAAAGTGGCAGGATTGCAGGAAATATAGACAATTTTTTCGATTTTATTCTGTACAACACTCTTTAATGCTGACTCTTCGATTCCTCGTCTTGGCGGGTCAAAAACTATTGCTCCGACATCTTCTCTCTTCAAAATTTTTGGCAGTTCTTTTTCAACTTTTCCATTTACAAATTCTACATTTTGAATGGAGTTTTCATAAGAAGTCAGTTTTGCAGCAAGTGTTGAACTTTCCACACTTTCAATCCCGATAACCTTCTTTATATTTTTTGAAAGCATCATCGCAATTGTTCCAGTTCCTGAAAATGCATCAATTACTGTTTTTTCATAGATTTTATTAGTATTTTTATTTTCTTCATTCAAAAAGTTTATTGCAACATCATAAAGTTTTAGTGCCTGTTTTTTATTAATTTGGAAAAATGAATTTGGATAAATCTTGAATTTTAATCCTTCCATTTCTTCTTCCAAATACTGGCTTCCAAATAAATGGACATTTTTACCTAAAATTACGTTATTCTGTTCAGTTTTTACAGAAATATAGATTGATTTTATGCAGTCATTTTCATCATACATTTCTTCCAGCAACTTTGAAAGCTGATTATACTGCGAATTTTTATTTACGACAACAACTATCATAACTTCATCTTTTTCATTATTTCTAACCATTATCTGCTTCAAAAATCCAGTATTATTCACTTCATTAAAAACTTTAAATTCCTTTTTTGTACCCGAAAAACTATTTATTTTCTGCAAAAATTTATCAATAATTATTTTGGCAATTTCTGACTTTAGAAGACTTTCTTTAGCTGAAAATACATTGTGGGACTTTCTTGAATAAAACCCCGTCTGAATAATCCCATTCTTTTTGAAAAATGGTTCAGCTGTCTTATTTCTATAATTAATTTTTTCATCACTTCCAATAATTTTGCCAATTTTTACCTTTTTCAAATCAATTTCAGCAATCTTTGTCAACACTTCCTCAAGCATCTTATCCTTATACTCAAGCTGTTTCTCATATTTAAGCATTCCAAAATCACAGCCATCAAAATCCTCAAAACTAATTTTGGACAAATCCTCAATCCTGTCCTTTGATGGTTCAATTATCCTAGTTATAAGTCCTCTTGCATACGACTTTTTTACCGAGATAATTTCCACTTCCAATTTATCTCCTGGCACACTCATCGGTACAAATACTGTAAACCCATCAACTCTTCCAAGTCCTTCTCCACCAAACACTATTTTTTCTATTTCAATTTCCAGTTTTTGCCCAACTTCATAATTATTTTTTATTTTATTCATCACATTCCTTTTTTTTTAATTTTCTTTAAGTATTATCATTAATAATTTTTATTATAAATTATGCTGATTTTTTTGTTTTTTTAGAATAAAGGGAAATAATTTCTATCCTTTTTACAATCTTGGCTCGTTTAAGTATTTTTAATTTAATTACAACCGTTGGTTTAATTAAAATAAAATCAAGCAAAATTTAAAAATGTAAAATATAAATAGGAAAAATAAAGTTTTATACTAAACCCCATTTAAATAACGAATTTATTACAAATTTTTCTAATAAAGGATAAAAAATATTTTCAAATAATTAAAACATAATTTTCACTTTTCAAACAGAATCTAGTACAAACTAATTCGTCGGAGCATTTTTCTGTGCTGGCAAAACTGTTTGAGCATAGCGAGTTTTTTGTCAGTGCAGAAAAATGTTGTAGACTAGCCATAGGTTGTAGGATTTGCGGCAATGAGCAATCCTACAAATATAAAAAATAAAAAAGTTGAATGATTATGAATTAACTATTGAACAATTCTATTATAAAGATTTATTCTCATTTTTAAACAGGGTTTAGTATTAATCAATAAATCTTTAATAAAAAACTTTTATTTCAAATATTCTAAAATATTTTTTAATTGTAATCCTATTCCGATTTTTAAACTTTCTTCATCAATATTAAATTTTGGATGGTGCAAATCGTAAATTAAGCCTTTTTCTTCCACTCTTGTTCCTAGTCTAAAAAAACATCCAGGGATTTCATTTAGGAAATAACTAACATCTTCAACATCCATTCTAGGCTGTTTTATTAATTCCAGAGCATTTTCGCCGTATAAGTCGACAATATTATTTTCTACTTTTTTTGTCATTTCTTCGTTGTTAATTACAGGAGCATAGCCACGCTTAATATCCACATTTACTGTTCCGCCTAGTGATTCTACAAATTTAGGCAGGTCTTTTTCAAGTGTTTCGATTATAAATGTTCTTGTTTCTTCAGACATTGTTCTTGCAGTTCCTTTCATTTCTACTTTATCGCAGACTACATTATCAGCAAAGCCTCCATTGAATGCTCCGATTGTAATTACAGATTCTTCTCTTGGATCAATTCTTCTGCTAACTATTGACTGCAAGAATTCCATAACTTTTGCTCCGATTAAGATTGCATCAACTCCTTTGTGGGGCAATGCGGCGTGGGCAGAAATACCATTTATTGTAAGATGTATTCTTGCTGATGAAGCGTGTGCCTTTCCATACTTTATCCCAATTTTTCCAAGTTCTATTTCTGGAGCCATGTGCAATGCAAAAAAGGCATCTATTTTTCGGTTTGTATCATTTTCAAATTTTAATGCTCCATTTTTTATCATTCTATCAGCACCGCCAGTTGTTTCTTCTGCTGGCTGAAAGAAAAATCTCACAGTTCCATGCCATTTATCCTTGTTATCTGCCAAAATCTTTGCTACTCCAAGCTGAATAGTTGTATGTGCATCATGTCCGCAAGCATGCATTTTTCCAATATTTTTTGACTTGTATTCAACTTCATTTTCTTCAAAAATTGGCAATGCGTCAATGTCTGCACGAGTCGCAACTGTCTTATTTTCCATATTTTCCTTATCATTGTAGATTGTTGCAACAACTCCAGTATTTATAATTTCAAAAAATTCAATCCCATTTTCTGTCAAAAATTTCTTTATTAATTTACTCGTTTCAATTTCTTCATCCCCAAGTTCAGGATTTTCGTGAATAGTTCGTCTAACTTTTACCATTTCATCATAAATTTTATCCACATTTTCTTTTATAAACTCGTTAATTTTAAGCAATTCCATTTTTCCCTCATCCCTTTCTAAATCTCTGTTTTTTTATAATTTTATTATATCAAAAAATACTGCCTTTGTAAATTTTTGAAAAATAAATGACAATATTTTAAATTGTAATGTAATTACATAAATCGCAATACTAATTACGACATTAAATCTATAGTGTAAATTTTCATTATAGATTTACCATTCATTTACAGAATATAAAAGAGCAAGCCTAATTTGTGTTAAAAGCTCTTTCGAAAGGTTATCATATTCAATTTCAAGCCCTTTTTTATATGCATAATAAGGAGGGCTGTCATTCCAGGATCCCATTCCGCCAAAAACATCAGAAATATCTGAGGCATAAAAAAGATATTTGTTAATTTTGGGTAATTCAGAAAAATATAGTCCATAAAAAGTTTTTTGTATATTTTCAACCTTTTCTCCATTTAAAATATCAATAGCTTTTCTAAAGATATTTCCAAAATTTTGAAAATCAATTTTATCAGCTAAAATTGCTATTCTATTCAATACATCTTTAAAATTTTCGGTATTATCATAAAATTTAGGTTTTGATTTTAGAGGAAGTTTCCATTCATGTTCTGTGTAAGTAATGTACCATTCATTATTGTAATCTTCCCATTTTGGAGTAAAATAAGTAACTAATTTATTGTCAAAAAAGCAGACTATACTAGCTTGACTTATATTAGTAAAATTAAGAGAATCACTATCTTTTATAGGTAAAGGAATTAAGAACTTAATATTTTGTAATCCTCTATCAATACAATAATCAAACCATTCTTCAACATTTTTAGCCTTATATTTTTTATTATTAAAAAATATGAAAGTAGATTTTTTTTCATAATATACAGGTTTATATTTAATTCTGCTTCTTTTTTTTAAAGCACTTTTAGTAGCCAGCACAATATTACATATTTGTGCTATTTCACCATTCATAAAATTAACCTCCATTTTAATATTTATTATCTGTCATTTTATTTTTTATTGGACAACAAATCTAAAGTCATAAAATAAACAAAATTTTTACTGTATAATTTATTTTACTACAATTTCAAAAAAAATTAAATATATGTAATTAAAGAAAAAAACTATAGTAATATCATAGAGAAATTTGAATAAAAATTCTTAAATATATGCTATAATTAAGTATATTAATCAAAATTTATTTGAAATAGATTTAATATTCCAAAAATATTAAAAAGGAGCTGCTATGAAAAAATTAAATTTAAGAATAGAAGAAAAAGAGTGTATTTTGTATATAAAAGAAAATAAAAATCCAGACTACATTTTAATACAGCCTGTAGACGAAAATGATATCAAAGTTCTAGATAATGAAGTGAAATATATTTCTGAAAATACAAATAAAAATTTTAGTCTTGCTGCATTTAAAATAAATGACTGGAACAGCGAACTAACTCCGTGGGAGATGCCACTTCTTCGTGGAAAAGGAAACTTTGGAAATGGAGCTGATAAAACGTTGAAGTTTATAAAGGAAAAATTGATTTCAAGTTTGGCAGAATTTATGGATATTCAAGATAAGAATGTGAAATATATTTTAGGCGGATATTCTCTTGCTGGATTATTTTCTCTGTGGAGTGGTTATGAGACTAATACTTTTTATGGAGTAGCAGGCGTTTCTCCTTCTGTGTGGTATGAGGGCTGGATAGATTTTGTAAAAAATGCTGAACTGAAGGCAAATAATGTATATCTGAGCCTTGGAAAACTGGAAGAAACTTCTAAACATAAAATATTAGCTAAAATTGGTGACAATATAAGAGAGTATTCTGAAATATTGAAAAATTCTGAAATTGAAAAAAGTATTTTGGAATGGAATGAGGGAAATCATTTTAATGATTCAGATATACGAACTGGAAAAGGATTTGTTTGGATTTTAGAAAATTGTTAATTTTATTCACTTAAATTATTTAAATCCCCTAAGGGTAGAGGCAGAGGTGAAATTCGAGATTTTTCGACTATCTAGTTAATCTGTAAACAATATACATAATAACTAGAAGTCTAATAAGTTCATCGCTATTCACTGCTCTAAACCTCCTTTGTATTAAAGTATGAGTTATTGGAACTCATTAAAATTATTATAACAAAAAAAACTGGAAAACTCCAGTTTAATTTGCCAATATTTTTTTACTTTAATACAAAGTTTTTCCCTTAGGGCTTTTAACAATTTAATTATATCATATTTTCAAAAAAAGTCAATTGTAAAATAAATATCATTTTTTTGTTTTATACACTTTTTTCTTATCCTTTATTTTGTACCCGTTATTATTTTCATTTTCATTATAATGTTTATCAAGTGTTTTTACATTTGCCTCCTTAAAAATTTTACCTTTGTAATAGGTATTATTCTTATCTTTTGCATAATCATCATTCATTATTTCAAAACTTTTAATATCAGCATTTTTAATTTTCTTTATCATTTTTTCTTTATCTGAAAAATAGAAAATATTTTTATCATCTTTAAAATAATTAAGTTCCATCATATCAAATTTTTTAGGATTTGCATCACTTAATTCATTTATTTTATAATCAATTCCTCTAAAATTGAAAACAGTAGCAATTTTATCATCATCTGCATTTAAAGTATAAACAGCATTTTTATCTTTAAAAACATAAGGATAATTTGTAATTTCTTCAAAACTATTAAAATCAATATTCTTAATATTTTTATTAATTTTAATTGTTTTTATGCTACTCTCTTTAGTTAATATGTAAATTCCATTTTTATCTTTTATTATAGAATTATCGTAAGATTCATTTAATACTTTAAAACTATTTCTATCTATTTTTTCTAATATATCGCCTTTATAATAAATATTATTTTTATCTTTTCCAAAATAAGAATTTTCTTCTAGTATTGCAAAACTTTTGAAATTTACATCTTCTATTTTTTTTAATTTTCCATTTTTATTATAATAAATGTTAGTTTTGTCCTTATAATATCTGTTATCAATATGTTCAAAAGTGTTTATATCAACTGTTAAAGGTGCTATTTCAACTTCTTTTTCCTCAAAATTAAAAATTTCGTACAATGTATCTTTTATTTTGATGAAGTCATTTTCAATTATTTCAACATCATCGGGATTAACATTTTTTACTTTTTTCCATTTAAAGTACAAATTATTTTTATCCTTTTTATATCTTGTCATAGAAATATTTTGATAAGTCTCAATATCCAAATCCTCTAACTTATGAAGTTTATAATTCTCCAAATAATAAACATTATTTTTATCCTTGAAATAATCATCCAACATTTCGTTGGCTATTCCAAAACTTTCTATATCTATCTCATCATTTCTAAATTTTATTAAAGTTTTTTTATTCTCATCAATATAATAGATACCATTTTTATCTTTTATCAAATTTTCAGGTTCTGATATTCTATTTTCATAAATAACTTTAATGCTATTAATGTCTAAACCTTTTATTTGTTGATTTTCAAAATAAACATTATTTTTATCTCTTAAAATATTTTCACTTAATTCATTAACACTGTTTCTATCTGCATTTTCCATTTTCAACATTTTATCTTCAGAAAAATAGTAAACATTGTTTTTATCCCGATAATATTTATTATCAAGATAGCTACGTCCATTTATTTTTTCAAAAGTTTTTGCATCTACATTTTTTATTTGTAAAATTTTCCCACCTTTTTGGAAATAAATATCATTTTTATTTTTATAAATAGTTGGATCTTCACGTGAAATTACTTTAAAATCATTAAAATCTATATCAATTTCGTTTTCTTTAAAATTTATAATTTTTAATTTATCATAATTTTTTCCAAAAGTATAAATTCCATTTTTATCTTTAAACATTGTAATATAATATCCTTCAACTACTTCAAAAGTTTTTGGATCTATTTTATTTAATTTTTCATCCCAATAATAAACATAATTTTTATCTTTTGCAATATGATAACCCAAAATCTCAAATGTTTTCGCATCTGCATTCAGCAATTTTTCTAATCCATTTTCTGTTCTATAGTACACACTATTTCCATTAATTTTATAAATAGGAATCACACGAATATCTGCATTCACAATACTCCCTACCAAAACAAACAAAAGCAGAATTTTTAACAAATGTCCTTTAATGTTCACAACGACTCTCCTTTTTTATTCTCAAGTTTTTGATTTATTAACAATTTAAATAAAATAATTTCTATTATTTAATCTCCATTTCCTCTTCAAATTCCTTTGGATTTTTCCCTTCCATTTTCTTCCCTTCGAAATAAACGTTATTCTTATCTTTTCCGTATTTTCCAGTCATTGTTACCCTAAAACTGTCTTTATCTGCTCCATTTATTTTTACAAATTTATTTCCATCCATAAAATAAACGCCATTCTTATCTTTGAAATAATAGGAACTGTCCATTGGCGAATAAATTCTTTCAAGAGTTTCTAAATCAATGCCTTTACTATCCAATCGAGTTACTTCTATTGTTTTTTTGTTATCTTCAGTTTCAGTAAATTTATAAACACCATTTTTATCAGATAGTATTATTTCATACCATAATCCGCCATCAAAATAACTAAAATTATCAGAGCTGATTCCTTTTAATTTTTTTCCTTTATAGTAAACGTTATCTTTGTATTTTATCCACGTTCCCTCCAGTTCTATAATTGACCATTCCTCATCTCTATTTTCAATATCTTTAAAATCCATTCCAACTATCTTTTTACCGTTAAAATAGACATAATTTTTATCTTTGTAAAAACCAGCATATTCTACTTTTTCAAATGAACTAGCCTCTGCCCCTTCTATTTTTTCAAATTTATCCACGTCAAAATAATAAACATTTTTGCTATCTTTAAAATATCCCAAATCTAAGTTTTTTAGATTTTTGAAATCAATTTTTATATTGATTGGAACTATTTTAAATTTGTATTTTCCCTCGTCTTCTTCAATTTTATAAATACCATTTTTATCCCTTATAAGATTAGCCCGCATTTTTTCAAAAGTTTTTGCATCTATTTCTTCTAATTTCTTATTATTTAGATAAATATAATCTTTATCTTTTGAGAAATTACCATAACCAGTATAACTTGAATCTAAAATTTCAAAAGTTTTTAAATCAGTATTTTCTATTTTATAAAGATTATTATCTGATTCATAATAAACATAATTTTTATCTTTATAATAGTTGCCATCAATATGTTCAAAAGTTTTTAAATCTAATCCTTTTATATTTAGTTTTCGAACTTTTATTTCTATATTTTCATTTTCTTTTTCAATATCTTCTAAGAAATATAGTCCATTTTTATCTTTTACTATTTCATAACTTAATTTTTTAAATGTCTTTGGATCAATTCCGTTTAATTTATATTCAAATATATAAAGGTTTTTATCATCTCTCGCAAAAGTATCATCCACCATTTCAAATGTTTTCGGATTTACATAGGATAATTTTTTGAATTTTATTTTACCATCTCTGTTATCCACAAAATAAACATTGTTTTTGTCTTTATAATATTTGCTATAATGTCCTCCAGCAAATTCCAAAGTTGCAATATCTACTCCTTCTATATTTTGCACTCTTGGTATGAAAGTTATGCCATCCTCTGCTCTATCCAAATAAAAAACATTCTTATAATCTTTTATAAAATTCAAATCACTGTTCAATACTTCAAATCCTTTTGGACTAACACCTTCCAACCTCTGTTTGTCAACATATACGCTATTTTTATCTTTTGAAAAAATTCCCAGTTCAAATGTATCAGCATCTGCTCCTTCCAGTTTTTTTAATTCCTGTTTATCTTCAGTCATATCGACATAATAAACCGAATTTTTATCTTTATAAAATGCTTCTTTAAAAATATCCTCAAAACTTGCCACATCAATGTTCAAATTTTTTATTGCTCTTATTTTAGTTTTTCCATCATCTGTCGTATAAATCTCATAAACATTTTTATTATCCTTCAAGTAGTTATCATCAAAAATTTTAAGCCCTTCAATACCAACAGAATCTAGCTTTTCTCCATCATAATAAACATTTTTCCTATCTACCCCATAATTTCCGTTTACAATTTGAAATGTATTTTTATCAGCATTTTTTACTATTTTTACTTTCCCATTTTCATTATCTACAAAATATACGTTATTTCTGTCTTTTATATAACTACTATAAGAAGAATTGTTATTATCCAAAAATACTAAACTATTTACATCAATATTCAAATTTATTTTATTAATTTTTCCATTAGAAAAATAATACAGATTATTTTTATCTTTTACAAAATCATTCAACTCAAGCACTTTATCAGCACTTTTAACATCAATTTCACTTTTGATTTTTTTTAAATCATTATCTGAACGATAATAAAAACTGTTTTTATCTTTATAGTAGTTCAAAATTCCAAAATACTTAAATGTACTAAAATCAATGTTCAAATTATTTATTTTTTTTGCTTCAATTTTATCGTTTTTCCTGTCATACAAATCGCTATTGCTATTAAATGTCAAATAGTAATTATTTTCGCTTTGAAGAATATAATTATCCTGTCCCATTTCTTCAATAACTCTAACATTATTCGGATTAATTCCGTTTATTTTTTCACCAATATAATAAATTCCATTTTTATCTTTTCCAAATTCCTCGCTCAAAGTAATAAAGCTGTTCCTATCAATATTTGGTAATTTTATAAAACCTTGTCCATCAGGAAAATCATTACTGTATTTAATAACAAAAATATTATTTTTATCTCTAAAATAATAAGTATCTCCCATTATCTCAAAACTTTTTGCATCAGCATCTTTAATATCCTCATTTCCTGTAATGTAAAAAACTCTATTTTTATCTTTCCCTATAAAATTTCCGAACGTTTTAATACTCGCAGAATCCACATTTTCCATTTTTCTTCCTTTGTAATAAACATTATTTTTATCTTTTGCGATATAATTACCCAAAACCTCAAAAGAATTTTTATCTGCTCCTTGTATTTTTTCCAAATTCTCATAGGCATAGTAAATATTATTTTTATCAACAAAATAATCTATGCTCGTAACATCTTTGCCATTTTCTAAAGCTCTAAAAGTTTTAACATCAAGTCCATCTAAAGATATTTTTTTTGTATTTATTTTATTATCCGAAGATATTGGTATACTATCTGTAATCTCAGCTTCAATTTTATATACATTTTTACTATCTTTTACATAATTTTCTTTTACTGTTTCAAATCCTTCAGGCAAAACATCTTTAAGTTTTTTACCATAAAAATAAACATATTTATTATCTTTTGCATAATAATCGCCAATAAGCTCTCTATCTTCCTTTAAAGGTTCAAAACTTTCAATATCTACATCTTTTACTTTGGATTTAATCTCATAATATGGCATTTTATAATAAATTTCACCATTTTCCTTTAAATATTCCGCATTTGCAATGCTTCCTGCTAGGATAAATAAAATTAATATTTTTAATAAATTTTTTCTTTTCATACACTTACTCCTTTTTTTATAATCTTTAATTTTTAGAAATAAAATACCTTTTTAACTTTTCAACTTTTTATTCTCTTTCTATTTTTATAAGATTCATATTTTCATCAATTTTATAAAATTCATTATTATATTTTATCTCATTATCTACAATTTTAAAGTAATTTGGATTAATATTATTTAACTTTTTCCCTTGATAATAAACATTGTTTTTATCCTTTGCATATAAGTATTCAATAACTTGAAAGGTTTTGTAATCAGCATTTTCTATCTTTTTTATCTCTGCATTTTCTTCATCCACATAATAGACATTCTTTTCATCTTTTATATATTCATTACTTTTTTCGCCATTTTTTTCCTTCAAAAATTTAAGTGTTTTTATATCAGCCTCATTTTTAAATTTAATAAGCGTTTTTCCCTTTTTTATATCATCAGTTTCATCGTAATAATAAAAATTGTTTTTATCTTTATAAACTCTCATGGAAAAACTTTCAAAAGTATCCCTGTCAATTGGAAAATCCATTTTTTTCGCATATATTTTTTCATTCGAATCATTTTCATAAACAAGATAAAAATCATTCCCGCTTTTAATAATATTGTCAGGAACACTGCTTAACGAAGTCAAAAACTTAAAATTATTTGGACTTACACCTTTCACTTTTTGCTCACGAAAATATAGATTATTCTTGTCTTTCGCATAAAAATCCTCCAAATAAATAAACGTCTCCAAATCAACTTTTTCATCAATTTTTTTCATATCAAAATAAGCATTTTTCTTATCTTTAAAATAATAATCTCCAACTGATTTAAGTGTCTTTGTATCCACATCTTTCAATTCCTTTTTTTCATAAGCATCAAAAACAATTTTCTCATCCTTCACAAAATGGCTTCCAAATATTTTAGCACTTTTAGAATCTATTTTTTCAATCTTTTCCCCTTGATAATAAATATTATTCTTATCTTTTGCAAAATCATTTTCCAATATTTCAAATGATTTTTTATCTATATTTTTTAATAATTTCGGCTTTTGTTCCATCCATTCCCGATAATAAATTTCTCCATTTCTTTTTATATATTCTGCATTTACAATATTTCCTGCCAAAATTAACAACCCAAATATTTTCAACAATTTTTTTATTTTCATAATTATTTTCTCCTTATAAAAAGTTACGCTAATTATTTATAAAAGTCCACAAATCTCAATAAACACAATATTTTAAAATTTATTTTTCTAATTCCAAAACTCCAGTTCATCTTCCGCTTCCACAGCCTCATCTTCTTCCTTTTCGTCAATATCTCTCAAAATATCATCAACACTCAAGTCGTTCAGTTCTGGATCTATTTTATCAAGAAAAGCTGAAAATTCTTTTTTTACTTTTTGAATACGTATTCTATCGCCTGTTCTTACAATCATCTGATAATTTTCCAAATATTCTGAAATGTAGTTTCTAATTTCTGTATTTACTATTTCTGCATAAATTCGGTTTGCCCTTTCAATCAGCAATTTATCTTTGTTTTGATTTTCTGACTGAATTTTTATTTCTTCCAAAGTTTTAATTCTTTCGTTTTTTTCTTCTTCGGATAAATCTCCGTTTATAATTAATTTATTTCTCTTTTCTCCCGTACTCATTGCAGTTGCTTCTGCCTCTAAGATTCCATTTATATCGTAAGTAAATCTTACATTTACGTTTTCATTTCCTGCATTATTTCTTGGAACATTTATTTCAAATTCTCCCAAAAATAGATTATCATTTATATTCAAGCTTTCCCCTTGATAAATTGCGATTCTTATTATTGTCTGATTGTCTTCTACTGTTGAAAAATATTCAGACTTGCTTGTAGGAACCGTTGTATTCCTTGGAATAATCGGTGCAAATCTCTGTCCAATTACTTCAATTCCGAGTGTAAATGGACACACATCTGTCAAAATTCTTTCCTTAAATGCCTTGTTTCTTTCCTTCATTCCCACAGTTACACCAACGCCGTAAGCTACGACAGTATCAGGGTTTTGAGCTATTGACACAAGTTTGTTGCCTTCAATAAAATCAGTATTGTCAAAATAAGTTTTTTCTCCACGCATTTTATTAAAATACTTTTCCACAAATTCTTCCACAATTCCCAATTTTACAGCCCCGCCGACTAGCACAACTTTCTCAATTTCTCTTGCATCTGTATTTCCATCCTGCAAAGCCTTGTCAATTGCAACTTTTATTTTTACAAGCAATGGTTTTACAGCCGCTCTGAAATCTGCCTGCGTAATTTCTGCTTTATAATCTTTTCCTTTAATTTCCAGTTCAATTTCCACATCTTTCAGACTTATCAGTTTTTTTACCCTGTCTGCCTTTGTGTACAATTTTGTTCTTTCATCACGGCTCAAGTCAGATATTGATAATCCTATATTTTTCAAGAAAATTTCACATATTTTGGTAGTAAAATCCTCTCCACCAAGCATCGTATCCCCACTTATAGAAATTACTTCCATAATATCCTCAAATGTTTCAAGCAAGGTAACATCAAATGTCCCTCCACCCAAATCAAGCACGATAAACTTCAAATTCTGATCTAAAATATGGCTTCCAAGTGACAATGCCGCAGCTGTTGGCTCATTTATAAGCCTTTCCACTGTAAGTCCTGCCAGTTCCGCTGCTATTTTGGTATCTTTTCTCTGTTTATCATTAAAATATGCAGGTACGCTTATTATTGCTCTGTCTATCTTTTCATTGAGCTGTTTTTCAGCATTTTCCTTTAAATGTTTCAGTACAAACGAAGAAAGCATCTGTGCATCAAAAGTTTTATTCTTTACTTTAATTTTTGCTTCCGTTCCCATCCTTCTTTTAAAATTACTTGCGGTTTCCCCAGCGTTCATCATTCTTCTTTCCTTCGCCAGTTCTCCCACGATTATTCCATCATTTTCATCAATTCCCACAACAGACGGAATCAAAATATTCCCATATTCATTTTTTACAAACTGTATTTCCCCATTATCATCAATATACGTAGCCAAACTATTTGTTGTCCCCAAATCAATTCCAATCATTCTTCCCATTGTTATTCTCCTCCTCTAACAGTATTCTTTTTTATAAATCTCAAAACTTAAAATTGTTAAATATTTAGTCAGTATATCTTATCCAATATCTTTTTCGCAAAATTTTCCACAGCCTTATCTTTCTCTTCCTCTTCCTTACTTTTTTAAGACTAACACATCTAAAACTTTTTTTGAAAATTCTCTTAATCGCTTGTATCTTATATTTGTAGTTACTACCATTTTTACAAATAAGATTATATTTAAAACTACAAATTGAAATATCAGCTGTGAATATAGTAAAAATGGTATAATTGAGGATTCATATTCCGCATTACCAATAACAATAAGATTTACAACAAACATTATACTCATTAAAATCGACAAATAACTTGAATACCCATATTGCATACTCCACTCAAATTCTTTTTCTTTAGCTATATTAACCCAGTCTAAAATTATGAAAAAAATAGTCCCCAAAATCCCTATGTACCAGTCAACAATAGGATTTAAAAAGAATAAAAATAAAACTATCGCACCAAAAATACTCCATAAATAAGACGTTATGCGTAAACTTATTCCGATTTTCTTATTTTTTTGTTCTCTATCAAAAATTTCTATATACTTATTAACATCAACATATTCATTTCGTATTTTATAAGTTATAAATTTAAAAGTTGCACCTACTTGCTCTATGTCTCTGTAAGGGTATAACGCAATATTCTTTCCAAATAATCTAAAAATCTTAATATTAAAATAATCTTGAATAAATTTTTCATATCCTTTTTCATTTTCTGAAAAATTTTCACTTACAATATTTTTTACAATTTCATCCAAACTTATGTTTTCACTTTTACCAGTATCTACCCAAGTTTCCCCTAAAATATCTGCATTCGTATTAGAATTATTTAGATTATAAATCAAAAGTTCCATTTCAATTCTTGTTATATTTCTCCAAGCATAATCACACAATCCATTTTTTTGTAAAATTTCTCTAATTTGATTTTTTTCCGAAACATCAAAATTAAAATGAAAATCACGTAAAATTTCTCGATATTCTGTTAATGGACGTTTTTCAGATAAAAGAAGATTTTTAAGCCGTCCTAGCCACGCAGATATTGATTTGTTTGTTATTTCATTTTGATCAAAAACATTTGAAAAATCTTGTGTTTTTTCAAAAAAACTTTTATAGCTTGAATTATTGGCAGAATTAAAAAAATTATCAAATATATCCTCAATAGAATCCCCTTCATATTCATTAAAATTCGATTGCTCAAATCCCAAAGCAATTCCGTAAGCTTCGTTAATTCTACTAAATATTTTATCATAATTTTCAGAATTGTTGCGATGATACCTCTTTAATAGCTCTTTATACTTCTTTTTTATTTTTTCTTTATCAGTTGTAGGTTCCATTTCTAGTATTTTAAACGCTTCTGTAAATCTATCTTCTGTTCGCATAGAATTTTTTAAGTATTCAAAAATATTAAGTTTTTCATATTTATTTTTATTCTCTTTTTTTTCAAAAAACTTTTCCTTTGCCTGTCTTTCTTCAGATTTTTCAGTAAATTTATCTTCTTTTTTCTCAAATGTTTTTGAATCAAAAATATCGGAAAAATCACTCTCTTTCATTTCTTCTGTTTTTCTAAAATTTTGAGTATTTTCATACAAATTTTCAGAAAAATTATTTTCTGTATATCCCAAAGCAGTTTCATAAGCCTCATTAATTCTCATAAACATCTCAGGAAAATCTTCAGGATGATATTTTTTCAACATCTTGGAATACGCAACTTTTATTTTCTTCTTATCATTTGTCGGCTCTATTTCCAGTATTTTAAATGCTTCTGCAAAATTCAAAATTATCACTCCCTAAATTTCTTTCGTTTTCAAATAAAATGGCATCAGTAATTTAAAGCCTTTTAAAAATTCCTTTGTCAAATCTTCAAAATTTTCAAATTTTTCAATTTCTTCCACATCAAATTTAACAAGTACTTTTCTGATATTTCCCTCTTTCATATCTTCAAGTAATTTTTCCCTATTTTTTTCACTTCCTTCAATTCTATCCAGCATACAGTTTTCCTTACTTTTTGAAAACTGCACAAAATAATAAAGTGGTTTTTTAATAGGTAATTCTAAAACCTTGTTTTGTCTTTCAAGTGTATTTTCTCCAATTTTACGTTCAACAAAACTTACTTCCAACGAAATTCCGACTTTTTTAGTTTTCTCATTTTTAAAGACTCTAAGTGCAATTCCGGATTCATTTTCAGTATCTCCATCCTGCTTCAAAAACACCCAAAGATAAGGTCTTGCAACCTGTCCTTGATTCATCCAGCTGCTAACTTTCTGCAAATGAAATCCCTCCACATTTTTCTCTACAGATTTGGCTATTTCAGTAAAAATCTTTCGTGCAGCCTGTCCATTTTTTCTAAAAAGCGCCATATCTTCCTTTAAATCCCCAGCTTTTTCAGGTTTAATATATTTTCTTCCAGCATAATCTGTATATTCAATTAATGGCTTGTAATTAAATTTTTTATTCATATTTTTTCTCCTTAAATTTTTTTGATTTCAACTTCTTAAAAACTAAATAATCTTAGAAAACTTTTCTGAAACAATTATAAATACTAAGTTCAAGTTTAAAGAGAGTTTTCTATAAAATTATAACATACTTTCTCAAATTTCTAAAAAGGTTTTAATTTTTTCTTATATTTGCATAAAATAAATTTAAAGGTTTTCAAATGTTTTTTGTATATTATTTCAATTTTTAAATTTTTTGAATATACACTCGAACCCATTTAAAATTGAACTGATAGAAATTATATAATTTAGGATTTAAGTAAAATAGTCGTAATTTTTGAGTTCTGTTTTAAACTAGTTTTACTATAAATTTGATTTTTTAAAAAAATAGTGTATAATAGTATTGATTAAAAAAAGATTAAAAATAAGGGGTGGAAAAATGAGAATAAAGGGGAATAACGATGGGTTTACACTCATTGAGGTTTTGTTATACATTTCAATTATGGCGATTTTGTTTATGGTGGTTTCTATGAATTCACAGAAACAGAGGCAGAGTCAGGAGTTCGCAATTCAGAAGAGGAATATTAGCCAGTTTATTAGAAAAATTCAGCAGTACTCACAGCACAACAGGAAGGAATATGTGCTGGATTTTAAAATATCTGAAAAGAGGGCCTATTTTTTGGATGAAAAAAATGGGAAAAAGGATATTATAGATAAAATGGAGGTTTCCCAAAACTTATCTTATATGACAAATAATTCTAATAAAAATGCCGATTTTAGAAGACGTACCACAAATGAAGGGAATTTTGAAAAAGGATTTTCCGTTTATTTGCTGGATAAAAAGGGAGAAAAAATTTATTACAGGATTTCCACAAACACGATAAATGCCGCAAAATATCCAATTATAAGTATTTACAGGGCTAAAAAGCCAATTAATCTTTCGGATGACTATTCAAAGGCTAACTTGTGGGAGGAGGAAATTTAAGTTGAAAAGTGGGGGAAATTTAGAAAATAATGAGATAATTGAGGAAAAAAATAAAAAAATAGATTTTGAGAATATAAGATTTCGTAAAATCGTGAAAAAATCTAATAAAAATGAAAATATAAAAAATTCTGGAAATATAAAAGTGAATAAAAATAATGACAATAGTCAAACTCAAGAAAACGTAAATAAATTTGAAAATAAGGAATTTGACAAATATATTTTGGAAATGCAGAAATTGAGAGAGAAAGAAGCTAGAAAAAAGTATATAAAAGCTGAACTTTCACGCAGGAAACAAAATTTAGTAAAATTTTTTAATATGGAAATAGGAATTGAAGAAGTGAAAAGAACTTGGCAATTTGGAATTTTAATTTTGGCAGGAATTTTTTTGTTTGTGTTTTATCTTAATTTTGTTACTTTTAAGGGAGAACTTTCTGGAGAAAAGACACTTTATGTTAAGATTGATGGAAATCGTGGAAGTGTCTTGAAGGTTAATAACAAATATTTGAAAAGTCAAGCGAGCATTGAGAATAAGAAGGGGTTTGAATATGGATTTTATCTTATGCGGTACAAAATTAAGAAAGTTGTAAATAAAAATGGCAATATCAAGATTGAAGGGAAAGTGTTAGGATATAAAGAATCACGATTAAATGGCGTTCGTAAATATATTTTGGAGATTTTTGATAAATTATTTATAACAGAAGAAAATTTGTATGCTTTTTCACGTGCTGCGGTTCTGGGAGAAAAGGCGGAAGTTTCTAAGGATATGAAGAATAAGTTTAAATACACGGGACTGGCTCATTTGATTGTAATTTCTGGAACTCATATAAGTCTGGTTGTGATTGGGATTGTGAAAATTTTGGACGGGCTGTCGCTAGGGTATAGGTTTAAGTATCTGATGGCACTTGTGGCACTAACTTTCTATTGTGCATTAATTGGATTTTCTCCAGGAATTTTACGTGCCTATATTATGGGAGCGATGATGATTTTGGCAAGGATTCTTTTTGAGCAGGAAGACAGTAAAAAATCTTTGTTAATATCGTTTATTGTTATAATTGTGCTAAATCCATATTCACTTTTTGATATTTCAATGCAGCTTTCGTATGCGGCAGTTGTGGCAATAATATTTGTAAATCCTGAATTTAAGAAAATTTATCAGGAAAAAATTTTGGATAAAATAAAAAACGAAGTATTGAAAAATACTGTAGATTTGATATTTTTAAGTTTAACAATACAAATTACAAGTATTCCTTTATTTTTATATTATTTTGAAAAACTGCCATTATTTTCATTTTTATTAAATATTGTAGGAATACCTATTGGAACTGTTGTTATACAATGTTTATTTTTGGCTGTACTTCTAAATATTTTTAAATTATCTTTATTTAATGGAATAGTAGTTTTTATTACAGAAGTTATTTTTAAGGCTTTTGAAGGATTTATTTCCGCTGGAAGCAAAATTCCGCTTTTACAGATTAGTATCAATGGAAAAGTACCGTTGTGGACGGTTTTTGCATATTATGGAATGTTATTTTTTATAACATTTTTTGTAATGCCGTTGTTTACTGCAAAAATTGATATGTACTCAAGTTCTTTTAATACTAAGCAATAAAATAATCATAGAAATAGATTTAAGAATGTTATTAGCAGTATAAATGAAAATTATGATAATAAACATATTTTATAAGTTCCTGTTTCGTGGTATAATGATATGATAAAAAAATAATAAAATTTGAAAGGAAGATAGAATATGAGTTTACCAAATTGTCCAAAATGTGGATCAGAATATGTTTATGAGGACGGAAATATGTTAGTTTGTCCAGAATGCTTTTATGAATGGGATGAAAATGGGGAAGAAAGCAGTGATGAAAACGTTGTGAAAGATTCAAACGGGAATATTTTACAGGATGGAGACAGCGTTACAATTATTAAGGATTTGAAAGTAAAAGGTGCATCATCAGACTTGAAGAGAGGAACAAAAGTTAAAAATATAAGATTAATTGATGATGGAATTCATAATATTGATTGTAAAATAGATGGTTTTGGTGCGATGAAGCTGAAATCTGAATTTGTTAAAAAAATATAAAAAATAGATTTTTTAATAACTTACTTTATAAGTTTTTTTCTTAAATATTCAACTAGATAATATTTATTTGAATTTTAACTTTTTTGGCTAATAAATATTTATTTGATAACTTTTATGTTTTTTCTTTGTTTTAGAGCAAAGGGGAACAATCGCTATCCCCTTTGCAATCCCCGCTTGTCTAAGCATTTTTTGAAAACAAAATCGAAACTCGCTACGTAAAACTTCGCTCAAACAGTCGATTTTATTTCCAAAAAATCAAGACGTCTTGGTTTAATTATAAATAGTTATGTTAATAAGAAATATTAGTTGAAATAGTATGAAAAATGATTAATTTAAATATTTGAGAATTGAAATTGTTAAATAAATTTATTATCATAATTAAATTAAAAGAATAGAATTGGAGAAAGAATGAAATCAGGATTTATAACAATTGTTGGGCGTCCGAATGTTGGAAAATCAACGCTTATGAATAAGCTCGTGAAAGAAAAGGTTGCAATTGTGTCGGATAAGGCTGGGACGACTAGGGATCAGATAAAAGGGATTGTAAATATTGGAGAAAATCAGTTTATATTTGTGGATACGCCAGGGATTCACAAACCTAAACATTTACTTGGAGAACACATGACTAATGTGGCATTAGAAGCACTTGAAAATGTCGATTTGATAATGTTTATGCTGGATGGGACACAGGAAATTTCAACTGGGGATATGTTTGTTAATGAAAATGTGCGAAGTGTGAAGACACCGATTGTGCTTGTTATTAATAAGATTGATAAAATGACGGATGAGGAAATTGAAGAGAAGAAAAAGGAAATTCGTGGAAAATTGGGAGAGTTTGATGAAATAATAACTCTTACGGCGGAATATGCAATTGGAATCCATAAGATATTTGAAGTTGCTGAGAAATATTTGTCAAATGATGTATGGTTTTATCCAGAAGATTATTATACAGATTTACCAGTAAATAAAATCGTTGTGGAAACAGTCAGAGAGAAAATTTTACATCATACGAAAGATGAAATTCCGCATAGTGTGGCTGTAGAGATTATTAATGTGGAAACAAAGCCTACAATTAGAAAATATGATATAAATATTTATGTCGAAAGAGATAGCCAAAAAGGAATTATTATTGGGAAAGATGGGGCTATGCTTAAGAAAATTGGGACGGAGGCTAGACGTGAGATTGAACATCTGATTGATTTGAAGGTTAATTTGAAATTGTGGGTAAAAGTTAAGAAAAAATGGAGAAAAAATAAGAAATTTCTTGATGAAATGGGTTATAAAATAAAATAACAGTTATTTTAGATTCTATTTGGTTAATAATAATTTCTTTTAATTTTTATAAAAAATTTGCTTGAAAATACATATCTATAGAGAAAGTAGAAATATGAGTTTAAATTTTGGAAACAATTAATAAAATAGAATTTTGAAAAAAAGAAAGAGGAAAATAGAGATGGATTTTAAGATACATTCAAAATTTAAGCCTACTGGAGATCAGCCTCAGGCTATTAAAAAGATTGTGGAAAACTTGGAAGATGGGATTACAGATCAGATTTTGCTTGGGGTTACGGGGTCGGGAAAGACATTTACAGTTGCGAATGTTATTGAGAAAATAAATCGTCCAGCTTTGATAATGGCACCGAATAAAACACTTGCAGCACAGCTTTACAATGAATATAAACAGTTTTTTCCTGAAAATGCTGTTGAATATTTTGTGTCTTATTACGATTATTACCAGCCTGAAGCATATATTATGCAAACTGATACATATATTGAAAAGGACTCTTCAATTAATGATGAGATTGATAAATTGCGACATGCAGCAACAGCGGCACTTTTGAACAGAAGAGATGTTATTATTGTGGCTTCAGTTTCGGCAATTTATGGATTGGGGTCGCCAGAGGCATATAAAAAGAGATCGATTCCGATTGATGTGGAAACTGGATTTGAGAGAAATGAGCTTATAAAAAGGCTGATTTCACTTAGATATGAGAGAAATGATATTGCTTTTGAGCGTGGAAAATTCCGTGTGAAAGGTGATATTCTTGATTTACATCCGTCTTATCAGGATACAGGGTACCGTTTTGAATTTTTTGGAGATGATTTGGAAAGCATTTCAGAGATTAATACACTTACTGGGCAGAAAATTAGAAATATAAAAAGAATCACAATAATGCCTGCAACTCACTATTTGACAAATGAAGATACAAAAGTGATGTTCGAGGCAATAAAAAAGGAAATGGAAGAAAGAGTACATTTTTTCCAAAAAGAAGGAAAACTGCTGGAAGCACAGAGAATTGAGCAAAGGACAAAATATGACTTGGAAATGATTGAGGAAATTGGTTATTGTAAAGGTGTGGAAAACTATTCCAGATATTTGACTGGAAAAGGTGAAGGAGAAGCGCCTGATACGCTGATTGACTATTTTCCAGAGGATTTAGTCGTATTTCTGGATGAGTCGCACATTTCAGTTCCACAGATAAATGGAATGTATAAGGGAGATAGGGCAAGAAAGAAGGCTTTAATTGACAATGGATTTAGGCTTCCAAGTGCTTACGACAACCGTCCATTAAAATTTGAGGAATTTTTTGAAAAAGTTCCACAAGCTGTGTATATTTCAGCCACTCCAAGCGATTACGAGCTGGAACATTCAAATGGTGAAGTTGTAGAGCAGCTTGTACGTCCAACAGGAATTGTAGAGCCAAGTATCGACATTCGTGAAACAAAAAATCAGATTGATGACTTGATGGATGAAATAAAAACAAGAACGGCAAGAAAAGAACGAATTTTAGTTACAACCTTGACAAAAAAAATGGCAGAAGAACTGACAGATTATTATTTGGAATATGGAATAAAAGTAAAATATATGCACTCTGACATTGACACGCTAGAAAGAACAGAGATAATAAGAGGCTTGAGAAAAGGTGAATTTGATGTTCTAGTTGGAATAAACTTGCTGCGGGAAGGACTGGATATTCCAGAAGTTTCATTAGTGGCAATTTTGGAAGCAGACAAGGAAGGATATTTGCGTTCTAGAAGATCTTTAATTCAGACAATGGGACGTGCAGCAAGAAACGTAGAAGGACACGTTATCCTATATGCTGACAGAATAACAGGCTCTATGCAGGAAGCCATTGACGAAGTGAACAGACGGCGTGAAGTTCAGGAAAAATATAATTTGGAAAACAATATTAATCCAAAATCAATTGTAAGAGAAATCGCAGAGTCAATCGTAGACTATGAAATTGAAAAAGAAAATGAAGCAAACAAAGCAATTAAACAGTATAAGAGTGAAAAAGACGTGGAAAAGGAAATCAAGAAACTTGATAAGCAGATTAAAAAACTGGCTGAAGAGCTTAATTTTGAAGAAGCTATTAAGCTGAGGGATAAAATGAATGAATTGAAAAAGTTATTAATTGAACTGTAATTTTTTATTTTTGATATTCAAACAAGTTATTTTAAGTTTTATTTATACCAATTATTTTAAGTAGAGAGATTATACTATATATTTTCCATTTAATAGCGAATGTTTAACAAATTTTGGATTGCATACTTTTTAGTAAGGAATTAAAACTTCTTGTTCTTGACATAGCTTTTATTTTCTAATGAGATTTAGTATTAGATTATTTTGTTTAATAACAATTTTTATTATGTTTTTTCTTTATTTTTGCAGGATTGCTCATTGCCGCAAATCCTTATCTTGCATGAAAGATTTATCCTGATAATTAAAATTGTGGTAAGATTGCTACGCAATACCTATGGCTAGACTACGACTTTTATTCGCCCAACTACGAAACTCCTCCTTTCAGTCGTCAGACAGTCGTAGTTGAACAAATAAAAGCTCCGTCAACTTTTTAAATTTATATTAGATTCATTATTTAAATTAGAATTAGTATAAATAAAAAATTATTAATCTGAATATAGTGCCATGAAATAAAATTTTTGATAGGAGTAATAAATTGAATAAAGACAAAAAAATAAAATTTCCAGATTGGATGTCGTTGTTTCCGTTTTTTATTTCACAATTAATATTGTATCCGATAGCTTTGTATACAAGAAATATGATAATAAAAACCAATAGTACTAGTTCAATATTGATATTTATATTTCGTTTTTTTGAATTTCCAATATTTTTTTCAATAACTTTAATTTTGCCATTAATAGTGTTTTTTGTACTTGGAGTAATGTATGATTTTGAAATTAGGATGAAAAATGTATTTTATATTTTGGGGAGTTTAATATTGATGTATATTTTTTTGATATTAATTTTCAATATGAAAGAATTATTATTGTTAATAGGATGTTGTATTGCATTTGGATTGGGATTGTTAGTGAAATAGTTTAAGAATAAAAAAGGGAGTTGATGTGATGTTTATTTTGAAAATTCTGTTAGAAATAGTAATAATGCTTATTTTGTGTGTGATTTTAAATTTAATTTTTGTGAAGAAGATTCTTAGAGTAAAAAATAAGAAGAAATTGCCTTTAAAAAAGGTAAAAACTGTTGTGTTTGATGTCAAAAAATTGAAGGAAGATGTGGCTGTGCCAGCGTTAAAGGGGAAAGAGAAATTGTCATATTATCAAATATTACAAGGGTTAAATAATCTTGCGGAAGATAAGAATATAAAAAAAGTGATTATTGATGTAGATAAGTTAAATTTGACACTTTCACATCTGGAAGAGATTTCTAAAATTTTTGACAAGATTAGGAAAAATAAGGAAGTAGTGGCAATAGGTACGCTTTTTGAGGAAAGTAGATATAGAGAGGCTTTACTTGCTGATAAAATTTTTATGTTTGACACAAGACAGTCAACTATGATTTTTAGGGGATATTTGCATAAAGAATTTTATTTGAAGTCGTTTCTGGAAAAATTTGGGATAAGGATGAATGTGCTTCATATTGGTGATTACAAGGTCGCTGGAGAAAAATATAGCCATAACCAAATGTCAGAAGAGAAAAAGGAATCAATTAAAAATATAAAGGATAAAGTTTATGGAGATTTTGTGGAACTAGTGAAAAATAAAAGAGGCGTTGATATTGAAAATGAGATATTGAGTGGAAATCTTATTTTTGCTGGGACGAAAAAGGCTTTGGAATATAAATTGATTGACAGTGTTGCTGATTATGATGAAATTGGGATAAATTACAAGGAAGATACCGTTTCGATTGAAGAATACATAGGAATGTTGAAAGAAAAAAAGGAAAAAGCAAAAGATACGATTGCAGTAGTGAATCTTGAAGGTGTTATTGATGTGAAAAATCCCAACAAGAATATCACTTACGAAAATGTATGTGAAAAATTAGAAGAATTAAAAGAAATAAAGAATTTGAAAGGGTTGGTGTTAAGAATAAATTCGCCTGGTGGAAGTGCTTTAGTTTCTGAAAAAATATATAAGAAATTAAAAAATTTGACTGTGCCAATATATGTTTCAATGGGAGATGTTTGTGCAAGCGGTGGTTATTACATTGCCACAACTGGAAAAAAATTATTTGCGAATAACTTTACTTTGACAGGCTCAATCGGTGTTGTTATGATGTATCCTGAAGTTGCAGGAACAATGAAAAAGTTAGATATTAATTTGGAAGGATTTGGAAAAGGTGCTGGCTTTGATATGCTGAATCCGTTTGAAAAACTAGGAGAAGATTCAAAAGAGAAATTAATCCATAATATGAATGAAGTTTATAGCGAGTTTAAGGAACATGTAATGGTAGCCAGAGGAATGAAAGATGAGGAACTTGAAAAAATTGCACAAGGAAGAGTGTGGATTGGAAGCGAAGCCAAAAATATAAATTTAGTTGATGAAATTGGAACTCTGGAAGATTGTATAAACTCAATGGCAAATGATTTGAAGTTAGATAAATATAAAGTGCAAATAGTGGAGTTAACACAAACTTTGAAGGAAACTTTGGCAGATATAAAAATGCCGTTTGTATCTGAGGAAATTAGGGAAAAGATTGAATTTTTGCAAGGAAATATAAATCAGGTTTTGTATTATGAGAGTGATATTGAATTGTGAGAATTTCCAATTTAATAAAAAGTAAAAAAAGTATAAAAGAAATATTGGAAAAATAAATATTAATCTGTTAATTAATTTAAATTTTAATAAATTAAGAAAGGAAGTAAAAAAATGAACAAAGTATATTGCTACCCAAGATGCACAACTTGTAAAAAGGCCGTAAAATGGTTGGAGGAAAATGGGATTGATTACGAATATAAGCACATTGTGGAAGAAACACCATCGAAGGAAGATATTAAGAAATATTATAAAGAAAGTGGATTGCCGTTAAAAAGATTTTTTAATACAAGCGGGAATGTTTACAAAGAGCTAAACTTGAAGGAAAAATTGACAGAGATGTCAGAAGATGAGCAGTTTGAGCTGCTTGCAAGCAATGGAATGGTATTGAAAAGACCACTTTTGGTAGGGAAGGGTTTTGTGCTGGTTGGATTTAAGGAAGCTGAGTGGATTGAAAAGTTGAAATAAACTTGAAATTATTTAAAATTTATAATTTAATATAGATATTTGATAAAAAGATTATAATTTTTGAGTTTGAAATATTTAGATTAAAAAAAGTATTTTAGAAAAAAAGAATATTACTTTAAAAATTTTGAAAAAATTGAAAAAAATTTTGTAATTGTATTGAAAATTAATGGAAAATGTGATAAACTTAATAAGCTATTGAATAAAAGGATATTCCGCTTTTATTGTTGCTACCAGTTTTGTAATAAAATTTATAAACAAAAAAAGTTTGTGAATTAGTAAAATTGGTATAGATAGAAAGAATGTCTTAGAAAGAAGGGAGTGAATTTCTTGAAAGAGAAATTAATCGAATTAGTAGAAAAAAATTACTTGAAAGCTGATGTACCTCAATTTAAAGCAGGGGATACAGTTGCAGTTCACTACAAAGTAAAAGAGGGAAACAAAGAAAGAATACAGGTTTTTGAAGGTGTAGTTATTAGAGTTTCTGGTGGAAGTGTTGCTAAAAACTTCACAGTTAGAAAAGTATCTTCAGGAATCGGTGTAGAAAGAATCATTCCTTTAAATTCTCCATTAGTAGAAAAAATCGAAGTTAAGAGAATTGGTAAAGTAAGAAGATCTAAATTATACTACTTGAGAAACTTATCAGGAAAAGCTGCTAGAATTAAAGAAATTAGAAAGTAGCTTCAAGGCTAGCAAAATGCTAGCTTTTTATTTTTATAAAACTAAAAAATTTAAAAATTATAAAATTACAAATTTAGGAGAGGAAAAATTATGAATATGTTATTGTGGGGAGTATTTTATCTTATTGCAACGTTATTTCTGTTATTTTTCTTTTTTAAGGAAAAACAGGTCATACATTGGATAAGAACTAAAGAAGATGAAATATTGCAGAAAGTTTCACTTGAGAGAAGCGATAGAAGTTTTATTGCAGGGAATATATTAACAATAGTTGCATTAATTATTACATCAGTATTTTTCGTGATTGTTGATAAAACGCCAGATTCTGATATTTTTATAAAAGTTTGGGGAATTCTTGGAGTGTTTATTATAAATTTAATAATTTATGTTCTAAGAAGACAACATGAATGGATTTTTTTACTTAATCTTGTAATGTTGTTTTTGAGCAGATTAATGTTTAATATTATGGATATAAATTTTCATATTTATTTGGGAATAAATGTTGTAATTTCATTGATTCTTATTTATTTGTTTAAAGATTTACCAAAAGAAAAAATTGATGAACAAGTGATTCTAAAGGAAGCTGTGTATGGAAATAAAAAAATGGAGAATATATTGACTGAGGCAAAAGTAAAGAATGAAAGCACAGAAGAAATTTTAAAAAAAATGTTTCCAAAGGAAAATATTACAGTAGAAGAGAGAATTAAAAGAGAAGAAAGAAAAAGAAGTACATTTGGGAAAGCACTTTCAAGAATTGATAATGCTTTAGTTGCAATTATTTTAGTTGGACTGATACAAATGTTTTATATAGGAAATTATGTAATTCCTACAGGTTCAATGGAACCTACAATTAGGATTCAAGATAGGGTTTTTACGAATATGGTTAAATATCATTTTTCACACCCTAAAGTTGGACATATAATTGCGTTTAAAGAGCCGATGG
Organism: Leptotrichia hongkongensis; assembly: GCF_041538065.1. Lineage (NCBI taxonomy): Bacteria > Fusobacteriati > Fusobacteriota > Fusobacteriia > Fusobacteriales > Leptotrichiaceae > Leptotrichia > Leptotrichia hongkongensis. Next base: position 140,267 of record NZ_JBGORW010000007.1, read on the forward strand.
AAAATAAACTGATGTTTACAAAAAGAATAGTTGGAGCAGCGGGAGATACTTTGCAAATTGCAAAAGGGAAAATGAGTATAACAGAATTTAGAATCGCAATTCTTGACAGCGAACCAAAAATTGAATATACTGGCGATGAAAAACACGACAAACTTGAAGAAGCAAAATATGAAAAAGAATTACAGGAACGTCAAGTTAAAGAAGTTGGTGGAGCAATGATAATAAATGGACAGGAATCAGAAATTTTAAAAAGAGTAACACCTCAAAAATTATATTTACCTGAAGGAATTCTTATGAATAATAAAATTTATATTCCTAAAAAAGGTGATAAAGTAAAACTAGATAAAGTCATTGCAATTGATAAAGTATTTAGAAAAACGGAAGACAAAGATAATACTTTAATTGGTCAAGTAAACTGGGAAAGCTACTATGATGGAAAAGGTTACAAAAAATTAAGTGGAAAAGAGTTTTTAGATTTAATAAAGACAGATAAGAATTTTAAAGATATAATAGGAAGTAATGATATCTATAAAGCTAGCCCTGATAATGTGCTAACTAATAAATACTATACGTTTACTTTAAAAGTTGAAGGTAGAGATGAAATGGTTATGCCAATTATGGACTTTAAGTATAATGATGAATTGTTTAAGAAGTTGTTAAATGGAGAAACTATAACACTTGATACTAATTATTATATGGCTATGGGAGATAACACTTCAAATAGTCATGACACAAGATACTTTGGGCTTGTAGCAGAGCCAAGAATTAAGGGTGAATTGCTTGTAAGATGGTGGCCATTGACTAGAATTGGGCTATTATAATTTAAGAGCATTTACATTTATAAGTGTATTTATTTTAATAATTAAAGAAGAGTTTGATAAAGTTAAATAAAAATGGAGAATAAAATGGAAAATATTGTCGATGAATTGGTTAAAATTCATAATGAGAGCTTTAAAAATAAAGTTGAAGATAAATATTTTTCTGAAATGATGTTAAGTGAGCAGTATGAGATATACTGCTTATTTAATTTTGTGAGAGAAAATATTTTTATAGAAAAATTAAAAAAAGAAGATAAAAATAAAATTTTTGAAAAAAGTCAAAAAGAAAAAACGGATTTTGGTAAAAATGAAAAATTTGAAAAAAATATGTTGGGATATGTCGCATTTTATGGTACAATAGAGAGCATAGATATTTTTGAGGTAGCAATAAAAAAAGAATATCAAGGACAAGGTTTTGGCGAAAAATTGTTAATTGAAAGCATGAAAAATTTGATTAAGGATAATGAAAATATAAGAATTAAAAATATACATTTTTCAGGAGAAAAATTTTTGCTGGAAGTTAACGAAAATAACGGAAAAGCGCTAAAACTTTATAAAAAAATTGGATTTGAAGAAATTTATGTAAGGAAAAATTATTATGGGAATAATGAAAATGCAATAATAATGATGAAATCTATTTAAATTTAGATTTTAAAATTCTGAATAGTTTTTTATTATGTCATTAATTTTTTGATAGAATAACGGAATCTATTGGGGGAATTGTAAAGAGGAAAGTTGAAAATTAAAAGATTTTTTTAAAATAAAAGCAGGGAGAGATATGAGAGAGAATAGTATTTCGTTAGAATTAAAAAAACAGATAACGCCAAGTATTTTCGTAATCGGAGAGGAATATTATAATAAGAGTTTGGGGAATATAACTGCACTTTTCGCTGATGGAAATTTTATAACGGTGGAAGGTGAGTACAAGGAAAACAGTCTTTGTAAGACATCAATTACGGTAGAACAGAAAAAAGGGGAATTTATCGAAGCAAACTGTGATTGCATATTTTTTAAGAATAATAAGAAAAATTGTTGTAAACACGTTGTAACTTTGGGGATGATGGCAGATCATTCAGAAAAAATTTCAAAAGTTATTGGGACAGATGAAATTGAAATGATGTTTGAAGATGATTTTGAGGAAGATAATAAAAAAATAGCCAAGATTAAGGAAAAAGACCAAAATATTAGAACTGAAAAAGCTACTGTGAAAAATTCAGAAAATGATAATAAAAATAAATCAAGACAGAGATTAAAACTAAAAAGTGAAAATACAAAAAAATTAGATAAAACAGTTGAAACTTTTGAAAAAGAGGAAAATATTCAAAATGGTGCATTTACAAATTTTGATAAAAAAAATAAAAATTTGGAAATTAAATTTGAAACAATTGAAACAAATACTGAAAAAGCTGTAAAAGATGAAATTGAAAAAGAGAATATAGATTTTCAAAAAAAGAAAATAAATGAGGAAATATTGGAAAATGTTGAAAGTATTTCTAAAAAAATTAATGAAATCTATAATCTTTATTTAGAAATCGAAAATATTCAAGCTGATGAAAAACAGGAAATGAAACTGGAAATAGAAATTGATGAAGGAAGTTATAGCGACTATAAATATGGGTATGACTATAATCAGGAAAATAATGTGCCAGACTATATTTTGCGAATAAAGACAGGATTTAAGAAAATATATTATGTAAAAGATATTTTGAAGTTTATTGAGGCTATTGTGAAAGAAAGGGAATATGAAGTTACTTCCAAAATTACTTACAGCCCTAAGAACTGTTTTTTCAATGAAACAAATAAAAAAATAATCAATGCAATTTACGAATACAGCAAAGAGATTCAAAGTGTTATAGACAGCGGAATTAAAGATAAAAAAGGCTTGAAAGTATATGAAATGCTTTTAAATAAACTGCTTGTAGCTATGGAAAAAGGAAAAAATCTTATTTTGTTAGGGGAGCAAAAACAGATAATGAGCAGTTATGAGCCTTTATTTGTAATCGAAAATGGCAGAATTATGATGAGAAATATAGAAAAAATCTCGAAAAATAGCCCATTTTATTCTTTTTCAAATGATACAGCGAAAGTCTTTAAGATGGATGCGAATGAGGAAAGATTTTTTGGGAAATTTGATTCTCTAGATACAGATTTATTTAATCAGCTTTCGTTTGAGGATAATCAGAAGCTGGGAGCAGTTTTGAGATATGAGAATGTAAATGTTGCTGAATATATTGAAGAAGATGGAAATATTGATATTTTTGTTTCAGAAACTGATGAAAAGGAAGTAGTGAAGGTTAATCTGTCAAATACTATTTGTGCAATAAAGAAAAATGGAAAATATTTTATTCCAAGAAAAAATATGAATTTATTCAAGGAACTAAGAAAACTTGTAGAAAGTTATTCTGTTGCAAATATAGAATTGACAGAAGGTACTTATAATGTAAATTATGAAGGTCTAGGGAAAATTTCAGAATATATTGATAAAAAATATTCAAACAAGGTAAAAATTCATTTAGACAATAAAATAAAAAATGCAAGAAATATAGATGTTCATATTGGAATAAAGAAAGTGGAGCATAATTTCTTGAATATCAGTTTTGATATTGAGGGAATAAAGACTGAAGATGTGGAAATTGTGATGGAAGCCATTAAAAATGAACAAAAATACATAACGCTTTCAAGTGGAGAGCTTGTAAAAATTGCCAACAAAAGTATTGAGGAATTAGTTGGAATTACAGATTCTATTTCTAATCTGAAAGTAGGAGAAAATAAAATTTCTAAAATAAAGGCATTGCAGCTTGCTCAAGTTTCAAAAAATATTCAGGAAGAACTTGTAAAAATGGATGAATTTAAGGATTTGTTCCATAAAATAAAAAATCGGCAGGAAATTGAGCCACATAATATAAATGTAAAATTATTTCCATATCAAAAATTAGGATTTAACTGGTTAAAAAATATGTATGATATTGGATTTGGTGGAGTTTTAGCCGATGATATGGGTCTTGGTAAGACTTTACAGACAATTTCACTGTTAAATGAGATTTATCAGGAAAATAGAGATTTTTCGGCATTGATTATTGTACCAAGTTCATTATTATACAATTGGAAGGAAGAGATTATCAAGTTTACAGGGATAAGTCCAACTCTAATTGAAGGAACGGCAGTTCAAAGAAAAGAAATTATTTCAAGAAAATCAAAAGGATTTATGATAACAACTTATCAGGCTTTGAGAAATGATATAGAGGAATATAAAAACAGAGAATTTGACGTAGTAGTGCTAGATGAGGCCCAAAATATAAAGACAACGACATCTCAAATAAAGAAGGCGGTTATGAAAATCAATAGCAAAGTTAATTTTGCATTGACAGGAACACCAGTTGAAAATAATATTTTAGAATTATGGTCAATCTTTGATTTTGTAATACCTGGTTATCTCGATAATTTGACAAAATTTAAAAAAACTTATAAGGAAGCCATTATAAATCCAAATTCTTCTAAAATAAATAATCTACGTGAAATCATAGCTCCATTTTTGTTAAGAAGAACAAAGAAGGAAGTGCTGACTGAATTGCCAGACAAGATTGAATCAAATATGGTTGTAACATTAAGTAAGGAGCAAAAGCAGCTATATATGTCCTATATTAAGCAGGCCAAGAGTGAAATGAAGAAATTCAACAAAAATGACAACAATAGAATGAAAATACTTGCAATCTTGACAAAACTTAGACAAATCTGTAATTCGCCAACTTTATTCAAGCAAGACTATAAAGGTGAGGTAGCAAAGATAGAAGTACTTCGGGATTTACTTCCAGATATTACAGAAAATGGGCATAGATTATTGATTTTTTCACAATTTGTAGGAACTTTGAAGGAAATTGAAAAAGAGCTTGTAAGTATGGGGATTGAATATTTTTATATTGATGGAAACGTAAAGTCTAAGGAAAGAGTTGAGATTTGTAACAGATTTAACGCCGGAGAAAGACAAGCTGTCTTAATTTCGCTAAAAGCAGGTGGAACAGGATTAAATCTTGTTGGAGCAGATGTTGTAATTCATTATGATCCGTGGTGGAATATTGCTGTTGAAAATCAAGCAAGTGACAGAGCATATAGAATTGGACAGAAAAAAAGTGTGCAAGTTATAAAACTTGTGACAGAAGGAACAATTGAGGAAAAAATCATAAAAATTCAGGAAAATAAACGTCAATTAAGCGAGAATTTACTAGAAAGTAAAGACGGAGAGAAAGTCCTTTTTGAAATGAGTGATAAGGAATTAATGGAATTATTAAGCTAAACTAAAAAAATTTACATTATTATTAATAAATTTTAGTTGCATTTTTTACATTCATTTGGTATAATAATTCTAGAAAATTAATATGGAGGTGGCATTATAATGCTAGATAAAATTAAATCAATAGTAGTAGATCAATTAGGAGTAGATGAAGATCAAGTAACAGAAGATGCATCTTTTGTTGATGATTTAGGAGCAGATTCATTAGATACAGTTGAATTAATCATGGCTTTTGAAGAAGAATTTGACATTGAAATTCCTGATGAAGATGCACAAAAAATTAAAACAGTTAAAGATGTAATTGAATACATCGAATCTAAACAATAGATAAAACTTTTGGGGGACTTTCCCCCCTTTTTTATTGAAAAAAAAATGAAAAAATGTTAAAATAGTCTTATTGTAAAAAAGTTATTATTTAAAATAATAAAATAAATTAATTAATTAATTAATTAATGTAATCTATTTTTAACATAATTAATAAAAAGTTTTTTCGTGTTATGGATTATTTTGGCTAATAATTGTTTTTTCTTTTATATTTTTTAATTTCTTTTTATGTAAGGGCATCAGACGCCATGCCCTTACAACCCCGCTTTACGCAAAACTTTCTTATAAAGAAAAAATAAAACTCGATTTTGAATTAAGGTTATTTTAACACCAATAAATGTTTATGATTTAAAATATACTCCAAAATCTCAAACAGTTATTTTTCCTTTAACGAAATTTTGCTTATTATTTCCAGTATCGTAATTATTGTAATTAATTTAAAAACGTCGTGATTTTTTTGAAAGAAAATTGGTTGTTTGAGCTTTTTAAAGGTTTCTAAATTACAATTAATTTAAAGAGGTAACAAGAACTTTTGTTTAAAAGCGAGTTTCAATTTTATTTCAAAAAAATGCTTAGACAAGTCGGGATTGTAAAGGGGATGATGACTGATCCCCTTTACGTTTAAAAAAAGAAAAATATACAAAAATAAAAGAAAAACCCTTTTATTAATAACAATTTATTTTATAAAATTTAAAATTTGTATTTAGAATTATAAAAAAATAAAAGATGAGAGGTGTATTAATGAGAAGAGTAGTTATTACAGGAATAGGATTAGTAACTCCGTTGGGAACCGGGAAAGATAAGGCTTGGAAAAATTTGTTGGCTGGAGAATGTGGAATTGATAAGATTACACAGTTTGATACTTCAGAGCATTCAGTGCATATTGCAGCAGAAGTGAAAGACTTTGTGCCTGAAAATTATATTGAAAAAAAAGAATTGAAAAAAATAGCTAGATTTTCGCAATTTGCGATTGCGGCTTCTAAAGAAGCATTGGAAGATGCTAAACTTGAAATTACAGAAGAAAATGCGGATAGAATTGGAGTGATTATTGGTTCAGGGATAGGAGGACTGGATGTAATTGAGCAGGAAGTGGAAAAGCTTGTTACTAAAGGACCTAAAAGAGTATCACCATTTTATATTCCAGCAGCAATCTTGAATATGGCTTCTGGAAATACTTCAATTTATATTGGAGCAAAAGGGCCTAATAAGACTGTTGTTACAGCTTGTGCTTCAGGAACGAACTCAATTGGAGATGCTTTTCAAGCAATTTTATTAGGAAAAGCTGATGCAATGGTAGCAGGAGGAACAGAAGCAACTGTAACTCCATCGGGAATAGCAGGATTTGCAAACTTGAAAGCATTGTCAACTAATCCAGATCCTAAAACTGCATCACGTCCATTTACAGCGGATAGAGATGGATTTGTACTTGGGGAAGGTGCTGGAGTGCTAGTGCTGGAAGAATTGGAACACGCTAAAAAACGTGGAGCAAAAATTTATGCAGAAGTTGTTGGATATGGAGAAACAGGAGATGCTTATCATATGACAGCACCATCTGACGGTGGAGAAGGAGCAGCAAGAGCGTTTAAAATGGCTTTGGAGCAAGGAAATATTAAACCAGAGGAAGTTGGATACATTAATGCACATGGAACATCAACACCTGCAAATGATAAAAATGAAACACAAGCAATAAAAACAGCATTTGGAGAACATGCATATAAACTTGCTGTGAGTTCTACAAAAGGTGCGACAGGACATTTATTAGGTGGAGCAGGTGGAATTGAAGCAGCATTCTTGGCACTTGCGATTTCAGAAGGAATCATGCCTCCAACAATAAATTATGAAAATCCAGATCCATTATGTGACTTGGATTATGTACCAAACAAACCAGTTAAAAGAGATATTGAAGTAGGAATGTCAAGCTCACTAGGATTTGGTGGACACAATGCAGTTTTAGCATTTAGAAAATATAAATAATAAAAATATTTTGAAATAATTAAGGGGAGAATAGGTATTAATTTTCCCCTTGATTAAACACTAAAAAAATAAGATAGAAGATAAAAGGAGGTGAGACGAATGGAAATAAATAGGAATAGAAACGCTGATGAATTAATGAAAAAAATAGGATACGAATTTAAAAATAAGGAGTATCTGGAAGAAGCGTTGACACATAGATCGTATTCCAATGAAACCGAGAAGGATAGAAGATTTAATAATGAAAAGCTCGAATTTTTAGGAGATGCGATTTTGAATCTTATAACAACAGAGTATATTTATGAACTTTATGAAAAAAAGACGGAAGGAGAACTTGCAAAGCTTAAAAGTCAGATTATAAGCGAACCTGTATTTTCAACTATTGCGAGTGAGCTTGAGCTAGGAGAGTATTTATACTTGAGTAATGGTGAAATTATGTCTAGCGGAAGACACAGAAGATCTATTCTAGGGGATGCTTTTGAAGCTTTGATTGGTGCGATTTTTAAGGATTCTGATTATTATACTGCGAAAAATATTGCATTAAAATTTTTACTTGGGAAAATAAACAAACTTGAAGAAATAGAAGGAACAGGAGACTATAAAACAGTTTTGCAGGAATTTGTACAAGGAAAGTACAGAAAAATGCCTGAATATAATTTGATTAAAACTAGTGGACCAGACCATGACAAAGTTTTTGAAATGTCTGTAAGCTGGAATGATAAAATTCATGGTATAGGAACTGGAAAAAGTAAAAAAGAGGCAGAAAAACATGCTGCAAGGGAAGCTCTCGCAAGATTAAAAAAATCAGAAAAGTAAAAAAATGCAATCAAAAAATAGGAGAACAGGATGGGAAAAGTAGCGTTATATCCAGGAAGTTTTGATCCAATAACGAAGGGGCATATTGATATTATAAAGCGTTCTTCAAATTTATTTGACAAGTTAATAATAGGAATTTTTAAAAATTCTACAAAATCAAAGGCTTGGTTTTCTGATGAAGAAAAAGTTGAAATGATACAGGAAATCTTGAAAAAAGAGAATATTAATGCTGAAATAAAAATTTTTAAGGGATTATTAGTCGATTTTATGTGCAAAGAAAATGTAAATATTCTGATAAGAGGATTACGAGCATTGTCAGACTATGAATACGAGCTGCAGTTTACTTTGACAAATAAAACACTTTCAAAAAGTGAATTTGAAACGATATTTTTGACAGCTTCAAGAGAATATTTATATTTAAGTTCGAGCCTTGTAAAAGAAGTAGCTTTAAATAAGGGAAATTTGAGCTTTTTTGTGACAAAGAATGTAGAGCAACGTTTGATTAAGAAGGTTAAAGAACTGGAAAAACATTAAAATTGCTGTTTCACAGTTAATAAAAAGAGAAAAAACATAATTTTGTTAAAAAAATTTGATAAGATAGAAATGTAAAAAATAAAAGGGGAACTCAAAATGGCTGTAAAAAAGGAGAAAACAAAATATATATGTTCAGAGTGTGGATATAATTCACTAAAATGGCTTGGAAAATGTCCTAACTGTGACTCGTGGGGAACGTTTGAAGAGGAAATTGATATAAAAAGTACGTTTAGGAATGTGGAATCAAAGGAAGTTTCGATAAGCAAGATAACAGAAATCGAAATAGAAAAGGAATTTCGGATGGTAACACCTTTTGAGGAATTTGATAGAGTACTGGGAGGCGGGCTAATAAAGGGAGAAGTTGTACTGATTACGGGAAGTCCTGGAATCGGAAAATCAACTTTTTTGCTTCAATTATCTCAGGAATATGCAAAAATTGGAAATGTATTCTATGTTTCTGGGGAAGAATCGCCACGACAAATAAAACAGCGTGCAGAACGTGTCAATGTAAAAAGTGAAAATTTGTATATTTTGAATGACACAAATATTGAAAAAATCGAAAGTGTAATTTTGAAAGATAAGCCAAAAGTTGTTGTAATTGATTCAATTCAGACACTTTATTCAGAAAATGTTAATTCCATTCCTGGAAGTGTAACTCAAATTCGTGAAACAACTTTAAAAATCATTGAAATTGCTAAAAAAAACGAAATTGCATTTTATATTGTGGGACATGTTACAAAGGATGGAAAACTAGCAGGACCAAAACTATTGGAACATATGGTAGATGCAGTATTGCAAATTGAAGGAGAAGAAAACAATTACTACAGAATTATCCGCTCTATAAAGAATCGTTATGGATCCACAAATGAAATTTCAATTTTTGATATGAAAGAAAATGGAATTAGTGAAGTAAAAAATCCGTCTGAATTTTTTATAAGTGATAGAGATGAAAAAAATATTGGAAGTATTATTGTGCCAATTTTTGAAGGAAGCCGTGTGTTCTTATTTGAAGTGCAGTCGTTGCTAGGAACTCCGAATTTTGGAATGCCACGAAGAACAGTAGAAGGATATGACAAAACTCGTGTGGAAATATTGAGTGCAGTATTGTCACGTTCTTTGAAGGTAGATGTAAATTCAAAAGATATTTATATAAATATTCCAGGTGGAATTGACTTGAATGATAGAAGTTCTGATCTAGCAGTGGTTTTTTCGCTTTTATCCTCAGTAAAGGGAGTGCCGATAAGCCAGAAAATAGCGGCTATTGGTGAATTAGGTCTGAGAGGAGAGGTAAGAAAAGTTTCATTTATCAAAAATAGAGTGAATGAACTAGAAAAGATGGGATTTTCAGGAGTGTATCTTCCAAAAAGTCATCAGGCAGACTTTGAGAAGGAGAAAACAAAAATAAAACTTAATTATATAAGTAACATAAGTGAACTTGTTGAGAGGATAAGATAAGCCAAACGGAGCAAAAAGGCGAAAGGATAATAAAGATGATAAAAAAGGCAGTTAATAAGAAGAAAATATTGGAGCATATATTTGATAGGGTAGCACCAGGAACAGCTTTAAGAGAAGCAATAGACAAAATTCAGGAAGCAAAGTTGGGAGCACTGATTGTACTGGGAAATCCTAGTGACTTGAAAGATGTGATGGGAGGAGGATTTGAGCTAAACACTGTATATTCGCCACAAAAAGTTTACGAATTGTCCAAAATGGATGGTGGAATTATTTTGTCAGAAGATATAAAAACAATTTATGGAGCAAATATCCAATTACAGCCGAATTATTCCATAGAAACAGATGAAAGTGGAACAAGACATCAGGCGGCACACAGAATCGCTCAGCAAAAAGGAAATTTAGTTGTAGCAGTTTCTGAGAGAAGAAATAAAATAACAGTGTATTATGGTAAATTTAGATATTTACTAAATGAAATTGGAGATTTACTGACAAAATCTTCACAGGCAATAACGGCTCTTGAAAAATATTCTATTGCGATTGAAAAAAATCACGTGAACTTGTCAATTCTTGAGTTTGACAATATGGTAACACTTTATGATATTGTAGAATGTGTGAGAATGTATGGGCTGCTTTTCAGAATGTCGGAAGAATTGATTGAATACATGGCAGAGCTTGGAAGCGAAGGGCGGCTTATAAAAATTCAGTATGAAGAAATAATGTTAAATAAAAATGAAAGTTTTGATGCTCTTATAAAGGACTATAAAATAAGTGAGGAAACAGCAGAAAAAATTGGTTTAAGAGTGAAATCCTTAACGAAAGAGGAATTGCTGGATGATGAAAAAATCGTGTGTTTACTTGGATTTGATACAAATATTATAAATTTTGATGAAAAGATAGAGCCACGTGGTTATGGACTTTTGAGCAATATAACAAAAATAAGCAAAAAGGATAGAGAAATTCTTGTAAAGGAATTTTCAAACGTTCATTCAATCTTAATGTCAACAGCTTCAGATATTGCTAAAATAAAAGGAGTTAGTAAATATAAGGCTGAACATATTAATAAATCACTAAAACGTATAAAAAATCGAACTGTAATTGACAGGGAATAAAATATTAATTGAAATTAAGAAGAATTATAAAAATAAAAAAATTAAGAAAGTAGGTAAAAATGAAAGATAAAAGAGTAACTGTTGGAGGACAGGCTGTTGTGGAAGGGGTTATGATGAGAGGACCTAAAGCAATTGCAACAGCTGTTCGTAAGCAGGATGGAAGTATTGTTTATAAAAAAATAACACTTACTGAGAAAAATAATAAATGGTTAAAAGTGCCTTTTGTTAGGGGAGTTATAGCACTTTATGATGCAATGGTAGTTGGGACGAAAGAACTTATTTTTGCATCAAATCAGGCTGGACTGGAAGAGGAGAAATTGACAGATAAACAAGTTGGGTTTACTGTTTTGACCTCAGTTTTGATGGGAATTGCAGTGTTTATGTGGTTGCCATCTGCTATTGGAGGATTTTTCTTTAAAGATAATGTTTTAATGGCAAATATTGTTGAGGCTGTTATAAAGTTAATTCTTTTTTTAGGGTATATCTATGGAATTTCATTTTTGAAGGATATACAGCGAGTTTTTGAATATCATGGAGCAGAACATAAAAGTATTATGAATTACGAAATGGAAAAGGAATTAACACCAAAAAATGCAAAAGAATGTACAAGGTTTCACCCAAGATGTGGTACAAGCTTTCTTTTACTTGTAATGTTTATAAGTATTTTAGTATTTTCAACAGTTGATTTATTTTTTAAAGTTCCAACTGGACATTTTACGATGCTTCTTTATAAATTAGTAACAAGAATTCTATTTGTACCATTTGTTGCTGGACTTTCTTATGAAATACAGCGTTGGACAAGTTATCATTTGGATAATGTTTTTGCTAAAATGATAGCTGTTCCAGGAATGTGGCTACAAAAAATAACTACAAGCGAGCCTGATGAAAGTCAATTAGAAGTTGCGATTGTAGCATTAAATGTAGCATTAGGAAATGAAGTTACAAATGCTACGGAAGTTTTTGAATAAAAAAATTGAATAATAATTGTCCATTATAAGTTATAGAGAAGGCTGGTTTTTTCCAGTCTTTTTTTTGCAATAAAAATTAATCTAAATGAAAAAAATAGAGATTTTTTAAAAAAATTTAAGATAAGGAAATTATTATGTAATACAATGGGAAAAGCAACTTTTTTATGGAAATATTTATATTATATTTTAATCTTTTGATAAAAAACAAACAAAACAAAAAAAACAGAAAAATAATTTAATGAAAAAAAAATAATTGACTTTTTGAAATTTTTTGGTAAAATAGTAATATAATAAAGTTATGTGAAATCCTTTGAAGCTGAACTCGAAAACTATGTTAAGTCCTGGATTTGATTAGTTTTTAGCAGTTCGCTTCTAAAAAAATTTAAATAGATTTCACCAAAATCTTATTTTATAAAATTATATTTTTAAAATTTACCTAGCCTTTAAAAATCTATGAGAAACAATTAGTATTTTATTAAAAAATATAGCTGTTTTGTTTAAAGATTAAATTACTTTGAATATGTTTAGGTAGTTTTAAAAATATAAATTATGTAGGATATTAAAACAAATAATATTTTTTAATAAAAAAAACATTTTAAATCACTAAAAATCACTTATTCAAAATTGTTTTAAGATTATACGAAATATTGAATATATAGTTTTAATGCAATTTTACTATATTTGAAATATTATTTTTTTGTTTTATATCAATCATATAAAAAAGGAGTTTTTTTAATTTTTTGAATTAAAACTTTATTATCATGAAAAATTCTTACAAGGAGATGTATTAAAATGACAAATAACATCAGAAAAATAAAGCAGGATTTGCGAGCCTATGCAAAAAGATGTAAAGATGTGCATTATACAGAAGGCCTGTTAATAACATTTTTAGTTACTGGAATTCTTTCTGTAACAAGGAATTTGTTCTCGGCTTCGGAAAATACAAGTATTGCAAGTCAAAAGCAGGAAATTTCTACATCAATTAAGACAATACATCAGCAAGTTAAAGCAACACGGAAAGAAAACAACAAATTACTGAAAAATACAAATCTTGAACTTATCCAGTTAATGGAACAAGGGGATCACGTTGTAAAATCTCCTTGGAGTTCTTGGCAGTTTGGGATAAACTATTTTTACAATGATTGGAGAGGAACATACAAAGGAAGAGGAGACAAAGCGGAAAAATATCCTTATGAAGGTATATTTGAGAGAAGTACAAATGCTTTTGAAAGATATACATCACCTTTAAGTCCTAATTATCAAAATTTACCTGAATCGACAAATCCTTATTCAGCATCGTCGAATGCAAGAAAAGGATTAAGCCAAGGATACGGTATAGCGAGTACAAGATCTAAATCAGAACCTTTAGTATCATTGAACGTGGAAGCATCAATAAGACCGAAAAATGTACAAAGAGATCCTGTAGCAGCACCAACAGTATCAGTTAATGCACCACAATTACAAGCGTTAAATGTACCGAATTTATTACCGCCTTCATTGGATATAAAAGCTCCTGAGGCTGTAAGTGTACCTAATAAAACACCGAATATAGTTCTTAATCCAACAGTTCAATATAATTTTGATGGTCATACTGTTACTGGTGCTAATCCATGGACGCCTAGTCATCCTGCTAAAGATCAAGATGGACAAAATAAACATTTTTGGTCAGGATGGAATCCTGCTACAGGTACGGTTGAAGCTGGAAAATCAGCTTGGAAGATTGTAGGAGGAGCAGTAGAAATAGATAATAGTCGAAGAATACCAAATGTATTTTATGCAAATGCAGTGGATAGAAGTGCTCCAACAGGTATAAAATGGACATTAAAAAATGCAAAAGTAGATGTTATAGGAGATCCTAGTTGGAATCCTAAAGGGACTTCTGCAATACATGCAGTTTGGGATGGAGATATAACAAATGTAGAGGCTAATTTGCATGGTTACTCAACATTCATCGCAGCAGAGACATGGCATGACGGTAAGGTAACTATAAATAGTTCAAAAGTAAATATTGAAAATAGTTACAATAGTGTGTTTTTTGGATTTCCGGCAACATATTATGCAATGGGAATTAATAATAATGACTATCATTCATATAATCAAAGAGGAGAGTATTCAGGAGATTTAAAAGTCAGCATAAATAACGCTGATAGTAACTATATTTACAGTATTATGGGAGTACAAGGTTCCTTTAAATTGGACAATAGCGGAGATTATGATGTAAAAGGAAACGGTAACTTAGTTTATCTTGGAATAGGTTATTCACCGAACTGGCAAAATCTTAAAGGAAGCGGAGATGTAACAAGTGATCCGAATACAGCTATGACTCCGAGTATAAAATTAGGAACATCAGGTAAAATTAATGTTGATGGAAATGAGAATGTAGGTCTATTCTTTGAAAATAGATATAGTAATTTTACTACTGGAGGGAATTTACCATTTGATTCTGCAAAGCCTAATTTTACTATTGATAAATGGAAAAAAAGTGTAATAGGTATTTATCAAGGTGAAATAGAAGTTGGAATGAAAGTCGGAGAAAATTCTGCATCTAATGGGAATGTTGGAGTATATTCGAGATCAGGTCAAAGAGAAGGAATAGTTCCAAGTCAAGATTTAGGAGCACCAGATGCGACTGATAGAGCAGCAGGACTGGCTTATGTTCGAGCAAATCAAAATTCAACATCAAATGGACATCCTGATTATGATACAGATAAAATACATAATTTAGAAGTTGCAAAAGCAGAAATCTATTTTGGTAAACATGCAACTAACAGTATTATGTTTGCTGCTGATAATGGTTCAGTAATAGATGTAGCTAACACAGATAAGGCAGATAAAAATTTAGGTCGTGAAGCATATAAAGAAGTTACACCATCAACTGAAATAAAAGATTCAGCAGCTCAATTAACAAGTTCATATGATGATACAGTAAACCAAGCTGCAACAGGAACAGTTATAGCTTATGCAACAGGAACATGGTCTAACCAGAATATGCCGGGAGGAGCTGCAACTCTTAATGGAAAAGGTAGTGAAATTAACTTGTTCCAACCTGTAATTATGTCAGGAAGAGCTAAATTAGACACGGCAACAAATAAAATGAATCCATCGGTTGCATTAATCGGAGATAACAAAGGTATCGTTAATGCTAAAAAAGATGTAACTGCAAATGGATACGGATCAATAGTTGCCCTAGCACAAAATAATGGTGAAGTAAATGTTACTGGAAAAATAACTGCAAAAGATTCATGGGCAGCAACTGATGCAGCAACAAAACCTTACTTATATACAAATATAGGAGCTTACGCTTCAGCAAACAGTACAGTTAATATAAAAGAACATGATATACACGGAATAGGAGCTGTTGCAGCAGGAGCAGGAGCAAAAGTAGTTGTTGACAGTACAAAAGCAGGAAGTACAATAAGAACAGGAAAAGAAGGAGCATTGGCAGCTTTAAACGGAGGAAATATAGAATATAAAGGTGGAACAATAACTCATGAAGATAATCAGGTAGATGCTAACGGAGTAGGTGATCATGCATCTTCAACACCATTTAATGCAGATGCAAATTCTCATATCAACTTTACAGGAGATACACAATTAAATATAGGAAGCGGAATCCTAATGCCAGGAACAGCAGCAGACTATGCAGCGGCAGCAGGAACTACTGCAAAATATAATGGAATGAGTAATGTTGATGTAGCTCTTACAGGAGATAATGTTATACTAAGTTCAAATGACGGAATAACAACAACTTGGACAGGAGCTCCTATAGGATCTGTAATACAAACAGATATGAAAGTAAGAAGTTTTAATGATAATGGACATTCATATAAGATTTACTATATAAATGGAAACTTTATTATAGATTCAGATATTGACCTTGACAGTCCAACAGATGCATTTAAAAATGTAGGATTATCAAGAGAAGTAGTTACAATAAATGCAGGTAAAACAATAAGTTCGACAGCAGGAAAAGGTCTTGCTATGGCATCAAATGATAAAGCAAATACAGATGCAGATAATAGCAAAACACAATATATAAATAATGGAACTGTAAATATAACGGGTGGAAGTCTTGGAGCAGGAACAATAGGACTTAATATAAGTTACGGACAAATAAACAACAATAGTAATATCAATGTAGATGAAGGTATAGGAGCCTACGGAATAAACGGAAGTACATTGAAAAATGACGGAAACATAACAATATCCAATAAAGGTGTAGGAATGGCAGCCTTTACATCCTTAGGTACAGCTTTACAAACATACGGTACTGATAAATTGATAAGCAGCGGAACATTAGGAAATGCAAAAACGCTTGAAATAATAAACAACGGAACAGTAACAGTAAACGGAAATAACTCAGTAGGTTTATATGGTGAATTGAATAAAGCAACAGGAGCACCGGCAGGAACAATATTAACAGCGGCAAATGGAAGCATAACTAATAATGGGAAAATAGTTATGACTGGAGATAATGCAGTAGGAATAGTATCAAAAGGAACAAAAGTAACTCTTACAGGAACTGGAAGTTCAGACATAGTAGTAGGTAAAGACGGAATAGGTGTGTATGCTGAAAATACTCCTGTAACTATAAACAGCGATTACGGAATAGAAGTGAAAGAAAACGGAACAGGAATATTTGTTAAAAACGGAAGTGATGTATTGGCACCTGGAAAAACTCTTGAATTAAAATACAGCGGTTCAAATACAGGAACAGGAGTTGGATTATTCTATGAAGGAGCAGCAGCTTCTAATATAGTAAACGGAACAAATGTAAAATTAGTTGATACTGTAGGAACAACAGGCGGATTAGTGGGAATATATGCTAATAATGGCGGAAAACTTACAAATACTGCAGATATAACAGGAGATAAAGGTTATGGAATTATAACAAACGGAACAGAAATAGAAAATACAGGAAATATAACATTAAATAACCCAATAGATCCGACAAAATCAAGTGTAGGTATATTTACTCAAGGAACTGACAAAATAACAAACAGCGGAAATATAACTGCAGGAGGAAAATCTGTCGGAATATATGGACATGCAGTAGATCAACTGGGAGGTTCAATAACAGTTGGAGATGGAGGAACAGGAATCTTCAGTGGAGGAGGAAATGTAAATCTGTCAGGAGGCTCAATAACAGTTGGTGCTGGAAAGGCTACAGCAGTATATACAAACGGAAGCGGACAGACAGTAACATTGGGAACTCCAGGAACAGGAAACGGAACTGCATTAACAATAGGAGATACATCATTCGGATTCATAAATGAAGGTACAGGAAATACAATATATTCATATAGAAATGTAAACCAAAATTTAGGAAATGATTCGGTGTATATTTACTCTAAAGATGCAAGTGGAAGAATAGAAAACTATACACCGTTGACATCAAACGGAGATGTAAACTACGGATTGTATGGAGCAGGGACAATAGAAAACCATGCTGATATGAACTTCGGAACAGGATTGGGTAACGTAGGAATATACAGTATAGATGGAGGAACAGCAAGAAACCATGCAAATATAACAGTAGGTGGATCTGATACAAGTGATCCTAATGTATCTAATCATAAATATGCAATAGGTATGGCAGCAGGATACGGAGAAGCACCTTCAGGATATACAGGAAATATAGAGAATTTATCCGGTGGAGTAATCAATGTAAATGGTGAGTACAGTATAGGAATGTACGGTTCACATGCGGGAACAACAGTAACAAATAACGGAACTATAAATCTTAATGCAAGTAACACAACAGGAATGTACTTGGATAACGGAGCAAAAGGAATAAATAATGGAACAATTCAATCAAACGGAAGCGGATTGAAGAATGTAACGGGAATAGTTGTAAGAAACGGTTCTGAATTATCTAATAACGGTACAATAAATATAGATGCAACAAATGCAAGAGGAATAATAACAAAAGGAAATCCGGCAGGAGCAAATCCAGGGGTAATTAAAAACTACGGAACATTAAATATAACTGGAAATGGTTCTCAAGATGTACAGGAAGCAACAGGTGGACAAGATATAGGTAAATCAATGGGAGGAGTATCTATAAATGCACCTGCAGGGTCATCGACAGCAACGATAACAGTAAACGGAAAACCGGTAGTTCCGGAATTAGCTACTACAAGTGGAACAGAGTATAAACCGATGGAAGTATCAACAATAGGAATGTATATAGATACTTCAAATAAAAGATTTACAAACCCGGTAACAGGATTAAATCATTTATCAGGATTAACGCAAGCAGACTTAATAGTAGGAACAGAAGCAGCAGAAAATACAACAAGCAAATATATTCAAATAAATGATAAGATATTGGCACCGTATAATCAAATGATATTAAATAATCCTCAAATAGAGAAATGGAATGTATATGCAGGATCGTTGACATGGATGGCAAGTATAGCACAGAATCAGACAACAGGAGTAATAGAGAATGCATATTTGGCAAAAGTTCCATATACACAATGGGCAGGAAAAGAAGCAACACCTGTAGAAGTAACAGATACATACAATTTCCTAGACGGATTGGAACAAAGATATGGAGTTGAAGGATTAGGAACAAGAGAAAAAGCATTATTTGATAAATTAAACAGTATAGGAAAAAATGAAGAAATATTATTCTATCAGGCAACTGACGAAATGATGGGACACCAGTATGGAAATCTTCAACAAAGAATCAATGCAACTGGAAACATATTGGATAAGGAATTCAGATACCTAAAACACGACTGGAGAAACCCGTCTAAACAGAACAACAAGATTAAAGTGTTTGGTGCAAGAGATGAGTACAACACTGACACTGCTGGAATCATAGACTATACAAGTAATGGCTATGGAGTGGCTTATGTTCATGAAGATGAGAAAGTTAAGATGGGTAATTCTGATGGATGGTATGCAGGAGTTGTAACTAACAGATTCAAGTTCAAGGACATCGGTAGATCAAAAGAAAATCAGACATTATTTAAGGCCGGAATATTCAAGACAATGTCACCTAAGAAAGATTACAACGGAGCACTGCAGTGGACAATTGGAGGAGATGTATTTGCAGGTATTAACGATATGAAACGTAGATATCTTGTAGTGGATGACATATTTGAGGCGAAGTCTGACTATCATTCTTATGGAGCAGCTTTAAAAACAGATTTAGGATACGATATAAGATTAAGTGAAAGAACACATTTCCGTCCTTATGGAGCATTGAAGATGGAATACGGAAGATTTAACAGCATC